>CAJXWI010000017.1 GCA_913062735.1 uncultured Arcobacter sp. | reverse complement strand
TGTGCTTTTGTTAACGCATTAAACGTTGTTGATTTTCCTATATTTGGCAGCCCTACAATTCCTACACCTAATCCCATATCTTTCCTTATTATTACTTTGATTAAATATAATATTTATATCAAGGTTTTATTTTGTGTTAATTATGCGCATTATAACTAAAAAGTAAAAAAAAGAGATAAATTGATATCTAATTTTATTTGTTATTCTTCTATAAAAACCCTTAAAAAATATTAGACACTAAGAGGACATGTTTTTTTAATATTATTCTTTTTAATCATGAGATATTTTCAACTAGTCTTGATAAGCTTCTTTTTAATAAGATTTTAAATCAATTTTAATTATCATTCTTGATAATTAAAACAAGTGAGTAAAATGAATAAAATAATCAAAAATATTTTCTTAAAGGACAATAACAATGCCTTAGGTTTTATTAGAATATTCTTCTCAATCTTTGGTGGTCTTGTAGTTTCTTATTTTCTAATAATGATAATCTCAGAACAACTAGAGTACTCAATATTTGAAAATATTGTTATTGGAATAATTATTCTTCCTTTCTTTTGGTCTGCTATGTCACTTTATATAATAATGTCAAAAACAAAATTTAATTCCATTTTAAAAGCACTAATTCCTGCAATAGTTTTATATGCTATTTTATACATTTTTTAAGGAAAACAATGAAAAAAAGACTGTTTAATATACACAAATTTATTGGAGTAAATGTACTCTTATTTTTTTTCATCTCTTTGTTTTTTGGAATACTAACCATTTTTCAACCCTATGTGAATACATGGGAAGATTCAAAACAACATATAAATGATATAGAAATAAGCAACATAGATTTTGACAAATGCCTTAAACAAATTACAAAAAGAACCTATTTTGGAGAGGACGGTAAAAAAGTTAGAAATGATATAATTAGTCTATCTTTCCCTAGTATTGAAGTGTCTGCTAGCAATTTAATTAGAGTTAAAAACAGACCTAACTTTTATTTAGATCCCAACACCTGTAAGAGAGTACGACCTAAGAACTTTAAGATATCTAAGTTCTTTGATAAAATGCATACGGGTGGATTATTCAATTCTTTATTGGTTAAAATACTCTTTGGATTTATGTCTGTAGCTGTTGTATTCTTGTGTTTTTCTGGTATTTTATTAATAATAAAAAATAAATACAGCAATAAAAAAACAAAATCCAATAAAGCCTTTTATGCAAAATACCACAGGCTTTTATTCTTTTATACTTTTCCTTTAATTTTTATGTTTGGAATAACAGGAGCATTATTTAATTTGGGTCTTTACAGTTCCCCTTTATTAACACATTATTTAACAAAAGGTGAAACCCTAAATGCCTTACAAACAAAAAGAAATATTTTATTTGATCCTGCTTTAAAAAATATTGATTTAAGTAAAAAGATAAATAGTATCAGTATAAATGAACTTTATACAAAAGCCACGCAAGAATTTGATGATATCTCTTTTTATAAAATGGAAATATACAATTACAATGATATCAATTCACGGGTAAAATTCATAGGTTATGAACCTAAGAACTTTTTTATAAGTTCTATGACAAATGAAAGTTATATTATCTTAGATGGAACAAGTGCAAAAGTACTTGATAAAAAAATGGCAGATGATGGAACTTTTACAGAGAAAACACTGGATGCAATCTTTTATTTACATTATTTAAGAACTTTTTCTGATCTTCCACGAATCATTTTTGCTTTCATTAGTATTAGTATACTAGTAGGTCTTGTTTTTGCTATGACCTTGTGGTTAGAGAGAGCTAAAAAAGACAAGTTCTCCTATAAAGTATTAAAACCTCTAAGTTTTACAATTATGTTGGGATCTCTTATTAGCTCATCATTTCTGTTTGCAAGTACTTGGTTAATTCCTAAAACTGCTGTCTTTTATGAATTCATGGCAAAACGCTACAGTACACAAGAAACACTATTTTATCTTTGTTTCTTAGTATTATTAGCAGTAATTTTATTTAAAAAAGATTTATTTAAAATTACAAAATATACGTGTTATTTATCATCCCTATTATTAATATGTGCTGTAATAGCACATCAAATAATCAGTGGATATTCTTTTATAAAATTATATCAAGAAGGCTTAATCCAAATTCTAGCAACCGATATCATTCTTCTACTAGTAGCTGCATTATTAATATTTGCAGGAAAAAAACTACCTCAAAAGTATTTCTCTTTATAAACAAAAAGGGGAAGTGCCTTTTTGTTTTAATTTATATATTAAGTGTTTAGCACTTATTATTATCAAGATTTTTCAAGAACTCAACTGTCATTCTAACTCCAGCTCCAGATGCTCCAATAGGATTGTATCCCCAAGCATGAGTAACATAAGCAGGAGCTGCAATATCAAAGTGTAACCACTTATTTTTATTCTTTTTTGTAATAAATGTATCTAAAAATATTCCAGCAGTAATTGCTCCACCTAATCTGGTTGTTCCAAGATTAGCAATATCTGCAATATCTGATTTGATTAATTTTCTAAGATGTCTGTTAAAAGGAAGATTTGTTGCTAACTCCCCTGCTCTTAAAGCAGTACCTACAGCAGAACATTTTAATCCAACATCATTACCCATAATAGCAGTAGTATATTGTCCAACACCAACCATAGCAGCACCTGTTAAGGTTGCAAAATCAAAGATATAATCTAAATCTTCTACTTGTTCTTGTGCATAACACAAACAATCAGCTAATACAAGTCTACCTTCTGCATCCGTATTTTTAATCTCAATACTTGTTCCATTTTTTGCAATTAATACATCATCTGGTTTGTAAGCATCTCCACCAATCATATTTTCAACTGCACCAATAATTCCATGAACTTCAATTGGTAGTTTAAGTAAAGAAACTGCATTTAAAATTCCTAATACTGCACAACCGCCACCTTTATCTGATTTCATACCTAACATTCCATCGGCTGGTTTTAAAGATAATCCACCTGAATCATAAGTAAGACCTTTTCCAACCAAAACAATTTTTTTCGTAGCATTCTTTGGTTTATAGGTCAAATGAATAAGCTGAGATTCATGTATAGAAGCACGCCCCACTGCTAACATAGTGTGCATTTTATTATTATCTAAATAATCTTCTCCGTAAATTTTTACTGAAACATCCTCGTTTTTAGCAATTTTTTTAGCTTCTCTGCTCATTGCTTTTGGAAAAAAATCATTTGGAATAGTATTTACAAAATCTCTTACTTTATTAACAGAAGAGGCAATAATTACTGAATCTTCTAGGGTATTAACTAAAAGAGTTGTTAGTTTTTTACATACAATTGTTAATTTAATTTTATTGCTTTTTTCTTTTTTTGCTTTGTATTTTAAGAATTCATACTCACCTAAAAAAGCACCCTCAACTAGGGGTTTTAAAATATTTTCATCATCATTCTCTAAGAGAACTTTTGCACTTGAAAAAGTTGTTTTTTTAAGCTCTTTAATTGCAGCAGCTATTGCAATAGCAATACCATCATAAGAATTATCTTCACAACCAACATATATTTTTTGTTTTTCAAGTAATAAAATCACTTCTTCATCTTGTGCTTTAAAATTTACTTTTTCTAATAATTTAATATCATTTGATTTACTTAAATTTTCAGGCGCCGTTATAATAATTTCTACATCTGCATTTACTTTAGTAATATTTTTATCATTTAAATTAATTTTCATTATCTTCCTTTTTTTTAGTCATTTTATTAAAATAGTATATTATGCTTCCACCAAAGATTATTGCAAAAGGTAAAGCAAAATACCAATGCTCTTTAGCCCAATGAAGTACTACTAATATTTCTTCTCCAAAATACCAAGCAGGTACAATGGTAATAGCAGCCCAACACCAAGCAGAAATAAGATTGATAAAAGCAAACATTTTAGCACTGTATCTTGTAAGCCCAATTGAAATAGGAATGATGGTTCTCATCCCATACATATAACGCTGCATAAAAATAATAGGCCAACCGTATTTTTGTAATAACAAATGAGATAAAGCAAACTTACGTCTTTGCCCTCTAAACTTTTTATGTACATAAGATTTATTAAAACGCCCAATATAAAAATATATTTGATCCCCTGCAAAACCGCCAAGTCCTGCTATAAATACAGCCAAATACACATTCATATCACCCGTATGAGATAAAAGTCCAGCCATAATTAAACCAGCTTCACCTTCTAAAATACTCCATGCAAATAAAATTACATAACCATAGGTTTTTAGTAAATATACAAATTTATTAGTAAAACCATCAACTGGTGCTTGATATAAATTGTAGGCTAAAAAAGAAAAAAATGTTATCACGACTAGGGCTAAAACCTTACCCGAGTGTTTTTTAAAAAGTCTTAAAAATTCATTCAATATTACGCCTTAGTCAAAGTTTAGTAAATCTTTCGCTTGTATCATATCTTTATCTCCACGTCCGGAGAGATTAATAATTACAATTTTATTTTTAAATCTGTTTTGTGCTTTTTTTAAATAAGCTATTGCATGAGCACTTTCAAAAGCAGGAATAATTCCTTCTTTTCTACTTAACCATACAAAAGCATCTAAGGCTTCTTCATCCGTAATTGAATCATATTCTACTGTTTCTAATTCTTTATGGTAAGCATGCTCAGGCCCAATTCCTGGATAATCTAAACCAGCAGAAATACTATGGGCTTCTAGAATTTGCCCTTCATCATCTTGTAATAAATAAGAGCATTGACCATGCAGCACACCTGGAGAGCCTTTAGCAAGTGAGCATCCATGTTTATCGGTATCTATTCCTAATCCCCCTGCTTCTATTCCAATACAAGTAGTTTCTTTATCTTCTAAAAAGTGTGAGAACATTCCAATTGCATTAGAACCGCCACCAATACATGCAATAACATAATCTGGCAAAGTATTTTCTTTTTGAAGAATTTGTTTTCGTGCTTCAAATCCAATAATAGCTTGAAAATCTCTTACCATCATAGGATAAGGATGAGGCCCAGCTACTGTTCCTATAATATAATACGTATCTCTAGCATTTGTAACCCAATATCTAATAGCCTCATTCATTGAATCTTTTAGTGTTTTACTTCCAGATTCTACACTTACAACTGAAGCACCTAGGAGTTTCATTCTAAATACATTTAATTCTTGTCTCTCAACATCTTTTGCACCCATAAAAATAGTACACTCTAAACCAAGTAATGCAGCAATTGTTGCAGTAGCAACACCATGTTGCCCTGCTCCTGTTTCAGCTATTACTTTCTTTTTTCCTAATCGTTTGGCTAATAAACCCTGAGCTATTACATTGTTTACTTTATGAGCCCCTGTATGATTTAAATCTTCTCTTTTTAAATATACCTTTGCACCCATTTCTTCTGAAATATTTTTTGCATAATATAAAGGATTTTCACGTCCGACATAATCTTTTAATAAAGCATTAACTTCTATCCAAAAATCTTTATCAAAACGAATACTTTTATATTCTTTTTCTAAGTCTAATAAGGCAGGCATTAGAGTTTCTGGTACATATCTTCCACCAAACTTTTCAAAATGTCCATTAGAATCTGGATCAAATTTTGATGCTTTTGGAAGATAAAAGAATTCTCTGAATTCTTCTATTAAGTTATTGTCTTGATTATTCATTCTTCTATCCTATTTTTTATATATTTAAATATCTAACACAGAGTACACAGGGGCATGTTTACTTACAGCTTCACTTCCATTTAAAAAAGTCAAATTCATAATAAAACAAGACTCTACTAAAAGAGCATTTACATTGTTTATTAATTTAGCAGCAGCATTAGCTGTTCCACCAGTAGCAATCAAATCATCAATCATTAGTACTCTGGCATTTTCTACACCTTTAAATGCATCTAAGTGTACTTCTACCTCATCAAAACCATATTCTAATTCGTATTTTTCACATACAGTTGTAGAAGGAAGTTTTCCTTTTTTTCTAATTGGAACAAAACCAATTTTTAATCTATCAGCTAGGGCTGCTCCAAAAATAAAACCTCTGGCATCAATTCCAGCTATATAATCTAAATTATATGTTTTATATCTTTCTTCTAAATGATTCATTAAAACTTGGTAGGCTTCTTTATTGTTTAATAAAGTTGTAATATCTTTAAATACTATGCCCTTTTTAGGAAAATCTTGAATGTCTCTTATTGAGTCATTTATTATTTGTTTGTCTTCTTTACTTAAATTCACTTTTTACCTTTTTAGCTATTAAATTTTAAATTTAATTTTCTTCGTATGCTGTATCTATAATATGACAAATAGTATGTCCAAATAAAATATGCATTTCTTGTATTCGTGGAGTATCATTAGAAGGAACTACTAAATTTACATCACAGTATTCAGTCATAGCTCCTCCATCACGTCCTGAAAAACCAAGGATTCGGCATCCCATTTCACGTCCTAATTTAAATGCAGAAATAACATTTTTAGAATTACCAGAGGTTGAAATTCCTAATAATAAGTCGCCTTTATTCGCTAATGACTCAACTTGTCTATCAAAAATTCTATCATAACCATAGTCATTTCCAATAGCAGTTAAAGCAGAAGTATCAGTAGTAAGTGCAATCCCAGGTAATCCACGTCTTTCTGTTTTATAACGACCTGTTAATTCAGCTGCTATATGTTGTGCATCAGCAGCTGAGCCACCGTTTCCAAATAACAGTATTTTATTCCCTGCTTTTAATGTCTCTACTGCTAATTTAGCTGCTTCTTCTAAAGGCTCTTGCATTGTATTTATTACATTGTTTATTGTTTCTAAATGTAAATTAAATTCATTTTTAATAATATCTTTCATTTTAGCCCCTTAGTTCTTTTGTATTTTCTCAATAAGTTTTGTTGTGCTTTTACCTTCTACAAATTCAACCAATCGTGTCTCTTTAGCTATATCTGAACCTACGACTAGCTTACCTTCATAATCAGCTCCTTTTACAAGAGTATGAGGTTGTATTTTTTTAATAAGTTCATAGGGAGTATCTTCATTAAATACTACTACATAATCAACACTCTCCAGCGCACTTAACATATAAGCTCTGTCATCTTCTTCATTTACAGGTCTGTTCTCACCTTTTAAAGCACGTACTGATGCATCAGAATTTAATCCTACAATTAATACATCACCAAAGGATTTAGCAATATTTAAATAAGAAACATGTCCCTTATGTAAAATATCAAAACACCCATTAGTAAAAACCACTTTTTTATTTTTTAGAGCCAAGCGTTTTGTTAAACTCTCAATTTCTTCTTGTGTTTTAATATGAAGCTCGATTGAACTTTTTGAAATACTCGATTTATAATCTTCAATCTCATCTAAACTTACAGTAGCAGATCCAAGTTTACCTACAACTACACCGGCCGCTAAATTAGCAAATTCAACTGCTATTTCAATATCATCTTGTAAACATAATGCAAAACCTAAAGAAGCTAGAACTGTATCCCCTGCTCCTGTTACATCATAAACCTCACGTGCAACAGTAGGTTTTGTAATAACAGAATTATCTTTTAAAATGGCAATACCATCTTCGCTTAATGTAATCACAGAATATGTCAAAGCTGCAATATCTTTTAATCTTTTTAACGCAAATTCCAGCGCATCACTCGAATCAATGTCAATACCAGAAGCAATTTGTGCTTCTTTTTTATTAGGTGTTAATAAAAATGCACCCTTGTATTTAGAATAATCCGTACCTTTTGGATCTACTAGTACTTTTTTATCATACTTTGTTGCGTATTCAATAATTTCTTTTGTTAAGGTATCTGTTAATACACCTTTTCCATAATCAGATAATAAAATAATGTCATAGCCGTTAATGATTTCTTGGAATTTTGAGAATACTTTTTTAACAGAATCAAAAGAAATATCATTTTTACTTTCGTGATCATATCGTACAATTTGGGACTTTGCAGCCATTAGGCGTGATTTTTTAGATGTTTTTCTTCCTGCTTGCTCGGTTAAATAAGACTTAGCACCTGTTTCATCTAAAATATATTTTAATTCATTAGCAACTGAGTCACTTCCAACAACTGAAAGTACTCCTACTTGGGCTCCTAAAGAAACAAGATTATTAATAACATTTCCAGCCCCACCTAAAACAGTGCTTTCACTTTTAATATCAACTACAGGTACAGGAGCTTCAGGAGAAATTCTCTCGCAGCTTCCCCATAAATAATGATCAATCATTAAATCCCCAATAACTAAAATTGAGGTTTTTTTATTGCTTTGCAAAATACTTTCAACCATTATTTTACCTCCGCTTCATATAAACGTTTAATCTCTTCTATATAAGCTTTTATTCCATCTTCTAATTCATATTGTGGTTCATAAGAAAGATCAGCAGTTGTAGCACAAATATTCGCTTCTGTATGAAATTGGTATTGTCCAATAAAAGGATTAGGAATATAATTCGTACCTAAAGCGGTACCTAGGTTTTCTTGTAAAAGATCAGCTATATCTTGAAAAGACCTTGCTTTTCCAGTTCCTACATTATACACGCCAGATACGCCACTTGAAGCTGCTTTAATATTAGCTTGAATTACATCTTCTATATAAACAAAATCTCTTAAAATCTTGTCACTTCCTTCAAAAAGTTTAGGTGTTTTACCCGCTAGAATTTGATGGCCAAACTGAACAACAGTAGATGCCGTTTTATTTTTGAAAAATTCTCTTGCTCCAAAAACATTAAAGTAACGTAAACCAATAATAGAAATACCTAAGTCTTTTTTAATATAAGTAGCAGAAATATTATCCATCATCAGTTTTGAGAAACCATAAACATTTCCTGGTGATTCATCCCCTGGAGTTTGGGGTGAAGGTGCATCCCCATAAGTAGCAGCAGATGAAGCATAAATCATATGTGCTTTGTGTTTAATTGCAATTTTTAATAAATCTTCATAAGCATTCACATTTGTTTTAATCATTAAATCTTGTTCATCCACTGTAGTATCAGAAATAGCAGCTTCGTGAAAAATATAATCAAAATTATAATCGTATTTTAAAACTTTTAAAAGTTTTCTATCATTAATATCACCAGAGATAACTGTACCATTAAAACCAAGTAGGTTTTTATAATGTCCAAAACTTTTTAAATTACCATTTGACAAAGTAGCCGTTGAACGGAAACAATCAAGCGCAATGATATTGGCTTTTGGGTAATTGTCTTGAAAATAAAAACATAAGTTAGAACCAATGAATCCAGCTGCTCCTGTGATTAGTATAGTCTTGTTATTAAAATCTGTATTTGTATATGTCATAGTTTATCCAATTGTTTAATATAGTAGATATATTATCCAAAAAATCATTATGACTTTATAATAAAAATATCTAAATTGTAATATACTTAAGACATGAAAATATTAAGCTTGATTCTATTTACTATTTTATCACTGTATTCTTTTCAAGTAGAGATTGAAAGACCCAATCAATATACCAATCAAGATGTAAGTGGTTGGGTTATGAGTGAAAAACTAGATGGAATTAGAGGTTATTGGAATGGGAAAGAATTTTTAAGTAAAAATGGTAATAAAATCTATACACCTGCTAGTTTTACTAAAAATTTTCCTCCTTTTGAACTGGATGGAGAATTGTGGACAAAAAGAAATGATTTCTCAAATATTCAAAGTATTGTTTTAGATAAAACTCCTTCTGCATACTGGAAAGAAATCTCCTTTAACATCTTTGAAGCCCCAAATGCTGAAGGTAATTTTTTAGAACGTGTTAATAAAGCAAAAAACTGGTTCATGATTCATCCCAATTCACAAGTACACATTATTGAACAAATAGTATGTAAAAACAAAAAACATTTATATGATTATCTTAAAAAAATTGTTTTATTAAAAGGCGAAGGTGTCATTGTAAAAGACCCTGATTTAGAATATATTAAAACAAGAACAAATAAAGCCCTAAAAGTTACGATGTATTACGATGCAGAAGGAAGAGTTGAAAAAATCAACTATGGACAGGATAATACGATGCGTTCATTATTAATAAAACTAGAAAATAATGTCACTTTTAATTTAGGAGGAGGTTTTAGCAAAGAGGAGCGAACAAATCCACCTTCAATTGGAGATATTGTTACTTTTAAATACTACGGTTTAACAAAAAATAAAAAACCACGTTTTGCTTCTTTTTTACGAATAAGAAAAGAAGAATAGTTCATATAAAAACTTTTAAACTACTTTTTAATTATACTTTTTATATCAGCAATAGAATCACAAACATATTGTGCCAAAGAATCTTTTTCAATAAAAGCATGTCCTGATTTTACTTGAATAGTATTAGTTATTCCTGCATTTAAAGCACATTTAATATCAGAACTTTTGTCCCCAATTAACCATGAATTAGCTAAATCAATACTGTGATTCTTTAAAATATTATCAATCATTTGTACTTTTGGTTTTCTACACTCACATTCTTGATTTGGGGAATGAGGGCAAAGTTCAACTTGTGAAATTTTAATATTATATTTTTCTAATTCTTCTAACATCCATGAAGTAAGAATATCAAAATCTTTTTGTGTGTAATACTCTCTTCCAATTCCCGATTGATTCGTAATTATAAAGAGTTTGTAATCTAAAGCTAATAAATACTGCAAAGAAGAAAAAAGCCCAGGAATAAATTCAAAATCTCCTATCTTATGTAAATAGTTTTTTTCAATATTTATGACCCCATCACGATCCAAAAATACAGCTTTTTGTTTCAATTAAACTTCTTTACTTTTTTCATAGAAATAATTAGTAGCTTCTACAAAACCATCAACACTACCACAATCAAAACGTGTACCTTTAAATTTATACGCTAAAACCTTACCTTGTTTTGCTTGCTCTAAGAGTGCATCAGTAATTTGAATTTCTCCACCTTTTCCAGGCTCAGTATCTCTTATAATATCAAAAATATCAGGAGTTAAAATATATCGTCCAATAATAGCTAGATTAGAAGGTGCATCTTTTGGCTCAGGTTTTTCAACCATATCCGTAATTCTAAAAATCCCCTCTTCTATTTCATCCCCAGCAATAACACCATATTTATTTGTTTTATCCATTGGTATTTCTTCAATAGCAACAATTGAACATTTATATTTATCATATAATTTTGTCATTTGAGATAAAACACCAGCATGCTCATCTCTATTATCACATAAATCATCTGCTAATATTACTGCAAAAGCTTCATGGCCAATAAGAGTTTCTCCCGTTAAAATGGCATGTCCAAGTCCTCTCATTTCAACTTGTCTTGTATAAGAAAAAGTACACTTATTCAAAACAGAACGAATTTCTCTTAATAAAGGCTCTTTTGATGTTCCTTTAATTTGATGTTCTAACTCATAAGAAATATCAAAATGATCTTCAATCGCACGCTTACCACGTCCAGTTACTATTGCCATAGTATCCATACCAGCTTCTAAGGCTTCTTCTACACCATATTGAATCAAAGGTTTAGTAAGTACGGGTAACATCTCTTTAGGCGTTGCTTTAGTAGCAGGTAAAAAACGCGTACCATATCCAGCAGCAGGAAATAAACATTTAGTAATTCTTTGTGGATTCATTAATACTCTTTTATTTTTTTAAGATTATAACAAAGATAGACTTAGGACTAAACTAACGCCAAGTTAGTTTAGTACAAGGGATAATTTCGTGAAACAATACCTGCTTCATTTAATTTTGTACATAAAGTACTAACACTAGGATTAATTAGCAAAACAATTTCTTTGCTTAAAGAGGTATTTTTAAGTTCAATAGAAAGACAAGTGCTGTCCTCATCAGTAAAAGAAATTTTTTTGTCCTCAACAGTCCATAAGGTTTCATTTAAAGTAATAACATCAGATATTTTATCAACTGAACCCGTACTTAATGAATAACTTTGCAAAGAAGAAATAGTAGAAACAATATCTTGTTTTAAAACAGCTACATCGGCCAAAGACTTAGCATTAAAAAACTTTGGCAAAGCAATACTAGCAAGTGCAGAAATAATTACAATGACAAAAATAAGTTCTAAAAGAGTAAACGCTTTTATTGATTTTCTTCTCATACAAGACCTTAATATAATAATTTAATAAATTATATCATAGGAAAGATTAGAAGACATGCAGAATTAATATTACTTTTTTAAAATCAAAAATGAAAGGTGAATTGAGTTTATCTCAAGAGAAAGTCCACCTGGGTGGAAACACTATAACCTAAACCCTATCACTATCCACCATCACTAATTAGCAACTACTAATAAACTTCATCATGTGTTCCAATATCAATAGGAATAATTTCATCATCTTTAATTATAAAATCAATCACAACTCTATACTCAAGATTAATAGAAATTGAGTGAAATTTTGATAATTTACCTTTAAGCTTATGAATTCTAAGACTGGGATGAAAAGGATCAAGTTCTAAAATATGCAAACATTTAGAGTATCTTTCAATCATATTTGAATGTTTTTTAAAAAACTTTTTTTGTCTTTTTTTATATTCATTTGTAAATGTAAGTTTATAGCTCATTTTTTAGATCTTGAATATGAGAACTTGCACTTTGAGTAGTATAGTTTCCATCTTTTATATCTTTCATTGATTTTAAATATGCTAAATCAAGCTCATTCTCTCTTAATTCCTTATATCTATTTATATCAATAACAACAAATTTATTTTTTCCTCTAACATTTATTGTTAATTCTTCAAATTTTTCTAGTAAATTTGAAAATAGTGAAACACCTTTTGTTTTAACATCATTTGCAGAAATAACCATGACTCATCCTTAATAGTACTTTTAAAAGTATTATAACAAGTATTATTAATATTGTCAAAATAAATAGTTTTGTTAAATATTATATTGGAAAATTTATCCCTATCCTCTATATCCTAACCCCTATCACTAGCCATCACCATCACTATCACCAATCATCACTTCAAGGTGAATTGAATTACATTCAAGAGAGAGAGACCACCTGGGTGGATCACAATCCACTAACCACCATTAGTTTGATGATTAAATTCAGGCACAATTTCTTTTAGTTTTACTAAAGGAGTAGAAGATTTAATTAACGCTTCAATCTTTGTATTTAATTCATTAATATCGAAAAAACTAGGACTTGCAACAGTAATAGATTCATACTCTGTTTTTTTATCAGAATCATTTATTAAAAGTTCTTCATAAAGTTTCTCACCAGCTCTTAAGCCACAAAACTCAATCTCTATATCATCTCTACCAGACAATGCAATCATTTTTTTGGCTAAATCTACTATTTTAATAGGTTCGCCCATGTCAAGAATAAAAAGTTCTCCACCTTTTCCAATACTAGCAGCTTGCAATACCAATTCACAAGCTTCTGGTATTAGCATAAAATATCTCGTAATATCAGGATGGGTTACTGTAATATTTAAACCAAGCTCAATTTGTTTTTTAAACTTAGGAATAACAGATCCAGAAGAACCTAAAACATTCCCAAAACGAACAGCAACTATCTCTGTGTCTTGAGAGTCTACATTTTGAGCATAGAGCTCACATATTCTTTTCGTAGTGCCCATTACATTCGTAGGACGTACTGCTTTATCTGTTGAAATCAAAACAAACTTTTTTACTCTAAATTCAATAGATAAATCAATACAGTTCTTAGTACCAATTATATTATTAGTAATTCCACTTAATATATTATCTTCTACCAAAGGCACATGTTTATAAGCAGCTGCATGAATCACCATATCTGGTTGATACTTTTTAAAAGTTTCTTTTAAAATCTCTTTATTAACAACAGACTTCATAACAGACACGTGATTAAAGTTTTTTAATTCTTCACTAATACTATATAAATTAATCTCACTATGATCTACCAAAATTAATTTTTTTGCATTAAAATGCACACATTGTCTTGCAATCTCAGAACCAATACTCCCACCTGCTCCTGTAATCAGAATAGTTTTATCTTCAATAAAATGCTCAATTTGTTTTTGGT
>CAJXWI010000016.1 GCA_913062735.1 uncultured Arcobacter sp. | reverse complement strand
GAAAACATTGCAAACAAATCTTTTTCTTTTTCTTCATGTGAAGGCTGTGGTGCAAAATGCTGTTCAGGTTTATATGGTTCAAACTTTTCGCAATTAACCTTAGAAGAATTCCAAGACGTTTATCAACACTTTGTTATTTTATTTACTTTTGGAGATATGGGTTATTTAAAAGCAAACCTAATAATCTCAAAAGGTACCCAACACTGTACCTATATAAAAGATAATGTTTGCACTATTTATGATACACGCCCTAATGTATGTAGAACCTATCCGTTAAGCCCTACTATTACAAATGAGATATTTATTGATGAGTCCTGCCCTGCTTTAACAACAGGCACAAATATGGTGAAAAATGGCATCGTAAATATATCTTTTGATAATTCATTGTTTACTAACTATCAAGATAAGTTTATTGATACACACTTTTATTTAGAGAAATTTAATAAAATAGAAGATTTTGAAATTGCTTTAGATATTAAAGGAATGAAATTCTATAAATATAAAGCTAAAACAAATGATAAATATATGCAAATGCATTTAAAATCTTTAAACTTATTATAAAAAAGATTTCGCGTATTTTTATCTTATTTACGCATTTCAATATATTATTAATAAAACTTAAGAAACTAGTTAACTTAAAGTTAAAAAATAAAGAAGCCTTCGCTTCTTTATTTTAATAAGAGCATCGGTTCACTTCATCTTTAAATATTTTTTGCAGTTTTTTAGTTAAACTCCCAGTAAGACCAGAACCAACTTTTTTACCATCAATTGTAGTAATAGGTGTCAATTCTTCAGTAGTTCCAGTTAAAAATGCCTCATCCATATCTCCTAACTTATCAAGGGTTAAAGGAAATTCATTCACAGTAATGCCATTTTTTTCACATAACTCAAGAAGAGTATTTCGTGTAACACCTGCCAAAATTCTATTTGTTTTTGCATGCGTATATACTTCATTATTTTTAACAAAACATACATTTGTTTTTGTTCCTTCAGTAATTACACCATCATGAACAAATAAAGCTTCTGCACAATCATTATCAACTGCAATTTGACTAGCAAGACAATTTGCAATCAAAGAAATACATTTAATATCACATCTAGCCCACCTGTTATCAGGCACAGTACAAACGGCTATTCCTTCTTGATAGTTTTTTACGTTTAAGGCTTTTGGCATTAAAAAAGCATAAATACCTACTTTGCTTTTTTTACTAGGAAATGCATGTGATCTTGGACTTTGCCCTCTTGTAATGTGCATATAATAAAAACACTCAACATTTTCATAATTATTTACTTTTTTCAATTCTTCGTAAATATCTTGTATTTCATTGTTTATAACATGATCAATTCGTAATTCATCTAAACTTCTCTGGAAACGAATTTTATGTTCTTCATATTTAAATATTTTTTCATTATAAACACGAAACCCCTCATAGGCACCATCAGCAAAAACGTAAGCTCTGTCATTTACAGATACTTTTGCATCTTCTTCTTTTACATATTCTCCATCAATAAATACAATCATTTTGTCTCCTGTTTTTAATCTAACTTCTAATACAAATATACTAACAAAAAAACAGTTTTATTGCAATCATTATAATTTTAATGCTAAACGTTAAAACTTATTAAAATTAAAAATACCTTTTACAGTTTATTAAATAAAAAAAATACTTAAACGTGAAAAAACTAGCTAGATTTATTTGACATTAAATTTTCTCCACATTTATCGCATGTTTTTTTAATCAAAAAACTAAAGGTATTTTCTTTCGTTTTAAACAATGACTTTTTACATTTGGGGCAGGAGATGCTCTTAGAAATTAAATACGATAAAATCATTACAATAGGAATAATTAAAACATTTTCACTTATCACAAAAATAAGCCCTAGGGCCAAAATCAAAATAACCGCCAAAACTGCTTTTACAAATACAGGAACAAACATTGTATACCTTTAAAATTATATATAAAGAAATATACAAAAGAGTCTCTTAATCTTTACTTTTAAATTTATTTGTATTAGTACTTTAAATAATATTCTGCATTGATTTCATAATTAGAAATATTAAAATTTTTTTTATATTTAAGTTTATTTTAAATATAAAAGGCGCATACTGTCTATACCTAAACAGTATGGAGGTGTTAATGAATAAGGTTTTTCATTTTTAGTATTGTTCAATAACTAATTAAAAAATACATTCGCAGAAGTTGCGATAGCTTAGAAAAAACGTTTTTTTTAAGCACTCAAATAAAGGGGAAGAACAGCAGTTCTTCCCCTTTTCTATTTTATGCACTTTTATAAAATACTGGTAAAGTAATAATAAACTCTCCGCCTTTGTATTCTTTGTTTTTTAACTCTGAGTATGCATTTTTTACATCTATGCTTCCATGAAGATTTTTTGTAATAATTTCATTGGTTTTATACAAACCAACACCTATTCCTCTTGCTTTGTGTTTCGTAGTAAAATAAGGTTCAAATATTTTATCAATAATTTCTTCTTTTATTCCTCCTGCTGTATCTTTAAAAGAGATAGTAACTTGATTTTTATCTTTAGTACAAGAAATAAACAAAAAGCGCTCCTTCTTATTTACCTCATTCAAAACAAAAGCATCTTTAGAGTTATAACAAATATTAATAAAGGCTTGAATAAGAATATTATCATTTAGTTTTAGTGATAAATCTTCTTCAATGTCTTTTACAAGTGTAATAGAGTTTGTTTTAAACATTTCATCAACCAAACTTTCTAATTTTAAAAAAACATCTCCTAATTTGACCACTTTATCATTATTATCTTCTTCAATAAAATCTTTAAAATCATCAATTGTTTTAGAAAGATATGAAGCCTGCTTCATAACTGCATCACTACAACGTAAAATGGATTCTTTTGATATATTATCTTGAACCTCAAGTTCAAACTTCATGCCACTAACAGCAGAGGTAATAACAGATAAAGGTTGTCTCCATTGATGAGCAATATTCCCAAGCATTTCTGCAAGGGCTAACATTTTTGATTGTGTTAATAAAACTTTTTGCTGTTTTAAGTTTTGTTCTTCTAGTCTCTTATTTCTAGATAATACAAATAATAATAAAAAAATCAGTAAAATAACACTTAAGACTAAATAAACTATGCCAATTAGAAAAACATAAATTCTACTTTCTCTATCAATGACACCTTTTAATAAATTATTGTATTTTTTGATCTCTATCGTTTGAGAAATACTACTAACATCTTTCACATTTTCTTTTAAAATCTTTAGTTGTCTAGGTGAGATATCATAGGCATTTTCTTCCATTAAAGCGATATTTACATCAATCAATGCAATGACTTTTTTTGCTTCTTGTATTCCTTTAAAAGATGGGGTTATCAAAAAGCCTCCCGCAGCAGTCATTAAATCAATACTATCGTATAATAAATCCTCATTTTTAAGCTCTAATGCTTCGATATAAGTACTTAAAGCTCTTTCACTTAAAATAGAAACCTTTAATATATGTCGACTCGATTCATTCGTAATAAAATAATTAGCTGTATTCATAGATTGTTTGGGTAAATAAACCTTAAAAGCATAATAAAAGTAAATACTTGTAAACATCACAAATGCAAATATATAAACTATTTTAGAGATATTACTTGGCATTATTTAAACTCAATAGTCTTAATCATCCAAATCCAATTAATCAAATTCTTACTGTATTTTTTTGAATTTGAATTGTATTTTGGATAAACAATTCGTAAAGGACCCTTTGTTTTGTAAGAAGTATACTTATCATTGTATTGCGTAGATAAAAGAATAATATCGTTTTCCCACTCTTCTTTTGATATTGTTATTTCATAGCCATCAATAGCAGTAAAAACTAAAGAACTAAGGGATGATTTTCCATAATAAGCTGCAAAATCTTTTAAAAAAACTCCCCCAAATTTTGCACCTTTTAATAAATGTGGATCTTCCATAACAAAATTATGATACCCCAGTTTTTCAATATCCTTAATACTAACTCTTAAGGAACTTTTTTCTTTAAGTTCTCCAAAAAACTTCACTTTTTTTAGGGACAAATCTCCTGTAGCAAATAAAGTATTTAGACATAAAAATAAAATGAATAAGAGTTTAAACATTGAATCTCCTTTATTTTATTATAACCATAGAATAATAAATAGGCGCTTTTGTTTTAAACTGACTATTTTCATTAGCTTTTAAAAATATTATCGAGGACATATTAATGAGTTTTAAAAATTAAAAAATGTTATTGCAGGTGCAAGTCCAAATCTTGTACAAACACTAGGTATAATTTTTTATCAGCTAGAACAAGAAAGAAAGCGAACACAAGTGCCAAGTAAATTAAAAAGATTTTTCAATCTGATTAATAGCAATTTTCTTTATACTTAGTCCCTACTATAATTCAGACACTTTTAAAGTGAAATAGTACGGGTTCATTAACCTACTTGGATAAAGATTTTTTTTGATTAAGGCAGCGATTATAACTTCAAGTAATTTAGAGTTATAATCTCATGTGCACTCTTTTAAAAATTATAGATAATATAAAAACAGTGAAGTAGACAATATTACTGCGACCCACATAACCATACCGCCTATTGAACGAAAGTTAGATAAAAAACCACCAGCACCAAATAATTGAATAGTAGATGACTGAGCCAATTGTAGCCCTCGTTCTGCTTTGAACTCAATCTTAGCGTAAAAATGAGCACAAACAGTGCTAATTGAATAAATTGCTTTTGGGAATAATTTACGGTATACCCATTCAGCATCAAGGTTCACAGATTTTAGCTCTGGGGGGTAAATATTTGCTAACTTCAACCAAACAAATGCAAGTGCGGAGAAGAAAAGAAGTTGTAATTGAGTGAATACATGTGTTGTATCATAAACCGTGTAATCCATTGGCCAAGGCAACATTGAATAAAAAGTTTGTGGGAAAACACCAATAAGAACACATAATATTGCGCTTAAAGCCATTGCCCATAACATATTCTTTGGCGCTTCTTTTGTTGTTTTAATATGTTTAGAATCATGTGCAAAAAAAGCAAAGAATGGAATTTTAATACCAGCATGATGAAAGACCCCTGCAGCTGCAAATAATAATATTAGCCAAACGCCATAATAACCTTCTTGTAAAACAGCAGTAACAATAATAGATTTACTAACAAATCCACTAAATAACGGAAAGGCTGATATTGAAGCAGCACCAATTATACAGAATAAGGCCGTTTTGGGCATTCGTTTATACAAACCGCCAAGTTCAGAACCACGCATTTCGCCAGTTCTAAATAAAACAGCTCCCATACTCATCATCAATAAGCCCTTAAAGATTACATCAGCAAAAGCATGTGCTACTGCGCCATTTAATGCTAATTGGGTACCAATACCAATACCAACTACCATAAATCCAACCTGATTTATAAGACTATAGGTTAATACCCTTCTTAAATTATTTTCAATAACGGCATAATAAATAGGAAAGAAGGCCATTGTAGCACCTATATAAATAAGTATTTCTTCCCCTGCAAAGGAACGAGCTAATGCGTAAACAGCAACTTTTGTAGTAAATGAACTTAAGAACACTGTTCCACTAGAAGTTGCCTCTGGATAAGCATCAGTTAGCCAGTTATGTAAGAATGGAAATGCACTCTTAATACCAAAGGCTAAAAAGAAGAACCAGGCACCAGGAGCATCCAATCCAATATGATTAAAATCAAGATTTCCAACTGACTGGTAATAAATCACAATTCCCGCTAATAATAAGAGTCCAGATAAAACCTGTACTGATAAATAACGAATACCAGCATATAATGATGCGTCAGTTCTTCTCGCAAAAATCAATACTGATGATGTTAGAGCCATTAACTCCCAATAAATGAATAAAGTCAGCATATCTCCAGCTAAAACTGCACCTACAGCACTACCAGCATAAGCTTGAGCGGCAAAGTGTTGCATAGTGTCTTTATGATATAAGGCATAAATATTACCTAATAATGCAGCAATACAAAATAGATAGGCAAACAGCATAGATAAACGATCTATTCTAATAGGTGCTAAATCAAGGCCTATAATAGTTGCATTAAGTATATGTCCAACATCAAGGTTATAAATACCATAAGTTGCAATAATTGGTGTTGCAATCATAATAGTAGCACGTAAGCTACCACGAGTAAAAAGCGTTAGAATGGCTGCAATAAAAAATGGTAAAATTGCTAATAAACTATCCATCAACTTTTTCTCCTGTTTTCATTAAATCTTCTTTCTTTTTTCCCTCATTGTCTAGTGGCATATCTTTAATATCATAATAATCTTCAGGGCGCATAACCACTTTACGTAATTCACGTGCTATCATTACTAACACTACACATGATAGACAGCCATATATGGCATAAAAGCCTATAAAGGATTCCCATGGGTGATAAATATGCCTGTCAATAACTAGATCCAAGCAAAAAAGCACAAAACAGCAAGCGTAAAGAGATCTTATTAATATTTTTACATTTTTAGGCTTATCGAATAAGTGTTTTTTATCATTCATCTTAATATTTTCTCCACAAGATTCCAAGCAGGATTAACCAAGAAAAACAATGTTAGGCATCCCGTTGTAGTAATTAAAATTGCAATTAAACTAAATATTGGTGCTTCTTTTATGCCATTGTTATAATTGGGATCAATAGGTTTAGCAAAAAATCCTCGTATTGGTATTTCTACCAAATAAAATAGATTTAAGAAAGAACTTACTAATAAAACTATTAATAGGACCATATTATGTACCTCCATAGTTGCTTGCAGTAATAACCATTTACTCCAACTACCACCTAATGGTGGTAAACCAACAATAGAAAGTGACGCTAGTAAAAATGCCAACATGGTTAAAGGCATAGCACGTCCAATCCCATTTAATTCAGAAACGCGACTTTTATGAGCACTTACTAAGATAGCTCCCGCACAGAAAAACAAAGTAATCTTTGCAAATGCATGCATAATAATATGTAAACTACCTGCGTATACTCCAGTAGCAACACCTAACATAGCAGCTAGAATTATATATGATAACTGACTAATAGTTGAATAAGCCAATCTGGCTTTTAAGTTGTCTTTAGTCATGGCAATAATTGAGGCACTTAGAATTGTAAAACCAGCTAAAAGTGAAAGCCAGTAAGCAGTATCAAGTGAAGAAATTAAGTCAATTCCAAAAATATAAACAGAAACTTTCATAATAGTAAAAACACCAGCTTTAACTACTGCAACCGCATGTAACAAAGAAGAAACAGGTGTAGGAGCAACCATTGCTGCTGGTAACCAACGGTGAAATGGCATTAATGCCGCTTTTCCTGTTCCAAAAACAAATAATAATAATAAAGCACCTAAAATAGCAGGTTCTGCTTTTCCATCAAGTATTCCACCAGGAGTAAATTCTAGTGTTCCTGTTAATGAGTATGTCCAAATAATAGCTAATAACAAAAATCCAATTGATGTTGTCATTAAGATACCTAGATAAGTCCAACCTGCACGACGTGCTGCTTCAGTTCCAGCATGAGTAACTAGTGGTAGAGTGAAAAGTGTTAACAACTCATATGCAATAAACAGCGTTAATAGATTAGCAGATATTGCTATTGCCATAGTAGCAAAAATAGATATAGCAAAAGCAGTATAAAAACGTGTTTGATTTTTTTCATGATGTGAACGCATATAACCAATTGAATAAAGAGATGTTACTGGCCATAAAAACCCTGCGACTAATGTAAATATAAGACCCAATGGTTCAAGACGTAATGCCAGAGACAAACCAGCAAATGGTTCAATTAAAGTAAGTGTTACTGTTTGTTCAAAATCATAATCAAGTGCTAGTTTAACAACTACAAAAAATAAAGATATCCCACCTATTAGTGTTACAGATTCACGAATGTTAGGGTTTTTACGGCATATAAGCACACTTGCAGCTGTAAGAAGCGGTATGACTAATATTAAAATGTAAAGTAACTCAATATTCATGGTGTCACTCCTACTAACTGATCGACTGCAAGTGTAGCGATACCCGCACTTATATCAGTGTTTAAACCAAAATAAATATTACTTAGGGCAAATATCCATAAAGCAATTAGCATCGTTTTAGGTATCTTCTGCTGCTTGACACCTTCTGGAGCCTCTCTAAAATAAGCAACTTCTATAACACGACCTACATAAATTAGTGTTAGAACTGAAGCTACAAGTATTAGCAGTGCCAATGGCCATAAAGAAGCATCAAGTAAAGCAGTAACAAGGTACCATTTACTAACAAAACCTGCAGTTCCTGGAACTCCGATTAAACTAAGCCCTGCAATTGTAAAAGCAGCCATCGTTAATGGCATAGTTTTAGCAATACCTGACATTGTAGATAGTTCAGTTGTGGCAAAACGGAAGAAAATAATTCCAAGTGCCATGAATAAAGTTGCTTTAATTAAAGCATGATTAAACATGTGCAGTAATGCAGCAGTGAAACCATCATGACTAGCCAATCCAATCGCTAATAAAATATAACCAATTTGTGCAATACTAGAGTATGCTAACATTCGTTTCACGTTTTTTTGGAAGATTGCATAAATAGATCCACCTAAAATACCTAAGGTACCTAGAAACATTAATATTTTATCAAATGGCATTTCAAGAAGTGAAAACTCTATACCAAATATAGTTAACTGAAAACGAATCATTACATAAACAGCTACTTTAGTTGCTGTTGCTGCAAGAAATGTTGAAACTACAGATGGACTATAAGTATAGGCATTAGGTAACCATTGGTGAAGAGGCAGCATTGCAGCTTTTATACCAACCCCAATTGTTATAAAAGCAAATGCAGCACGTACTGCATTCGTATGCGCAACTTCTGGTAAACGAAGGGCTAAATCATTCATATTTAGAGTACCTGTCATTACATACATAAAACCAATACCAATAAGAATAAAGGTTGCACCAATTGTCCCCATGATAAGATATTGGTATGAAGCATACAAAGCTCGCCGGTCTTTTCCCATACTTACTATTGCATAAGTAGAAAGTGAAGATATCTCTAAAAAGACGAAAACATTGAATGCATCCCCCGTAATACTAATACCAATAAGTCCTGCAATAACCAATAAAAAAGCGGAATAAAACAAAACTTGTTTTCCTTGTGCAATTTCTTTTTCAACACTTTTTAGTGCATAAAAACTCACAAGCGATGATGAACCAGTAAGAATTAATAACATCAAAGCACTTAGTGCATCAATGCGAAGTTCAATTCCAAGTGGTGCATCCCAGCCACCAAGTTTATAACTAATAATACCAACTTCTTGTACCATTTGTAACAAGTTAAGGGATGAGTAAAAACAAAAAAGTGATGTTAACAGGGTAATTACCCAAGCACTTTTTCGATTATTGAGTAAGACAATTAGTGCAGCTGCTAGCAATGGTGCTACAACAACAAGAACAGGTAAGTGTGTCATTTGATTCAAGTTATACTCCTGCTTTTAATATCAAAATCATCCTTATCATAAATATCATCTTCATCTGTACTCCCATATGCTTCTTGAATACGTACAATTAGTGCCAGACCAACTGATGTTGTTGCAACACCAACCACAATTGCTGTAAGTATTAGTACTTGTGGTAATGGGTTGGAATATATTTCAACATTCTGGGTAATAATAGGTGGGATACCGTCTTTTATCTTTCCAAACGTGATATACAATATAAACACAGATGACTGAAAAACACCAAGACCAATCAACTTCTTAATTAGATTAGATGATGCAATTACCATATATAATCCCATCATCATTAAAAAAATCACTATCCAGTAATTAAAATGTCCTAATAACTCATTCATTATGATTCACTCCAGAAAAAGAATAAAAGATTAACAGTACTGTTGCAAATACTGCTAAACCAACACCAGATTCAACCAGTAGTATTCCCATATGTTGGCCGCTTACTGGATTAGAAGATAATGCATTATAGTCAAGGAAAGGTTTATCAAAAAGCAGACTCGCTAATCCAGTCACACCGTAAATTAGCACACCTAGTGCTGCTAAACGTGGTAAAATAGCAGCAGGGATAACTTTCCTTGTATAACTTTCACCAAAAACCAAGCTATATAGAATAAAAGCACTGGCAAAAATTACACCTGCTTGAAAGCCACCTCCTGCACCAAAATCTCCGTGAAATTGTACATAAAGTCCAAAAATTAAAATTAAAGCTATAATAGGTTTTACTACTATTCTTAGAACCACGTTTTGTTCAGGTTCTTTTTTAGGTTCTACCTGCCCCATTCCAAGAAGTAATAATACAGCCACTCCTGCACTAAATACAACCACCGTTTCACCAAAAGTATCGTAACCACGAAAACTTGCCAACACAGCAGTAACAACATTAGGAATATCGATTTTTTCTTGTGTCAGTTGGATAAATTCAGGGGCAAGATTTAAATGTACCGCAGAATTTGGATCTCCCATTCTTGGAAAATCAGCTGTACCATAGATTAATGCAGCACCTGTAAGAACTACAATAAATAATCCCAATACTGATTGCCTATGTTTGACATTTTCAAATGCTCCAGTTAGTCTTAAAGCAGATAACATTAGGACGGTGGTAAAACCAGCACCAACAGCAGCTTCAGTAAAAGCAACATCTACAGCGTCAAGATCTAGAAATAACAAGGCGGTAACAAAACTGAAAATACCAAATAACATAGTAGCTACAAACAAATTGTTTGTATTAATAGCAGCAAAAACAATTAGTACTAAAAAAGCTAATAAAAAAACATTAATCAGTAGGTGAAGATTCTCTATCACTTTGGCTCCTTAGTGTGATTATCTGCTTGCCTTTGTTTTTTCTTTTGCATATCTGGTGCGTACCCACCATGGGCAGCAGCACGACATAAAGCATGAGTAATAGTTGGACTAGAAACTACCATAATTATAATTATAATTATAAGTTTCGCAGAATCCAGTGTAAATCCAGTATCTAAGATAATTCCAATAATTAATAATGGTGCTGATAATGATTCTGTAACAGAGGCTGCATGCAGTCGTGTATAAAAATTAGGAAGTCGTAAGAGTCCCACTGCACCTGTTAGCGTAAAAATACCTCCAATAAGTAAACAAATATCACTTAACAAGCTAATAATCATCATTGTTCTCCTTGGGGTTTATGTTGTTCAAAAAAACGCATAACAGCAAGGGTTCCAATAAAGTTAACCAACGTATACATTAACGCAATATCTACATAACCAAACCAGCCTAATGCATGTCCAGCAACAACAATTAACAGAACTGTTTTGGTACCAAAAGAATTAACAGCAAGTATTTGATCATAAATACTTGGCCCTAAGAAGGCACGAGTTAAGGTCAAAGCTAATGTAATTAGCAAAGCAACTATAGCAGCAGCAATCATTGTCTCTCCTCTAGGCAAAAAAGGCGTTTTTGCATTTCACCATTTTCTAATTCATCAAGTCTCTCATCATTTAATGCGTGAACAATAAAATAATCTTCACCTATCTCTGTAGTAACGGTACCTGGTGTTAAGGTTATAGAATTAGCATAAATAGTTTTGATTAAAGGATCTTTAATACTTACTTTAATTTTACGAGAAGCTGGTTTAATTGGTAGTAATGGATTCCAAATACGCCGCGAAATATCAATGTTTGTAACAATAACCTGCCCAAAAAGCCATGCAAGATAAGAAAGAAACTTCATAGAGAACAACATACGAATAGGAGAGTTGTCGTTGCGATCCATACGAGAAACTAGCCAGATAACCAAAACGATAGAGGCAAGACCTAGTGTCAATATAAGTACACTTGTATGCCCTGATAATAACATCCAAAATAGAGCAAGCGTACAAGCTAAAATAAAATAATATTTACTTATCATTATAATTCATTACTCCACAGATTAATTTTTTACAATATTTCTACATATTATATACAACACAAGCATTATTAACCCAATGAGGATAGGAACTTCGATGTAATTTAAATATTTTACAAATTAAAGTAACACTAGTACGCTCTTCCTATTTTTTACACATGCATACTTTAGAGAGTTTCTCTTGCAAAGTATGCGCTTGTTTTTTTACGGGAAGCCTGCCCTTGGGCTAGAAAATTTATTTTTCTTGTTTTATAATAACAAGCTTTTTTCTTAGGCGCTTATTCTCTTCTTCTAATGTCTCTTTTGAGAAACTATTATATCATCATATGCATATTATTTGCTTTTTTATATGCTCTTATCCAACTATACAAAGTTATATCATTGACATAAAATTTTGTGTAATTTGATATGCTAATTTATCACTGTGAATTACAAAACGATGTAGCTAAGAAAAAGTACATAAAATGGTTTATTTTGTCTTAAATGAGGATCTTCCATAACAAAATCATGATAACCTAGTTTTTCAATATCGTTTATACTTACTCTTAAAGAACTTTTTTATTTAAGTTCTCCAAAAAATTTCACTTTTTTTAGGGATAAATCTTTTGCGCAAAAAGTTCTGTTATTAATAATAAAGAAGAAGTAATTTTTTAAGCATTATTCTTCCTTTGTTGTTTATTATAACAGTAGAATCATGAATTAGTGCTTCTGTCTCAAGAAGATTATATTTAAGTATCATTATTTACATCTTTAAAGATTTTGATTAATTAAAGGGATAGTAATTATAAATGCTGTTCCTTTATTTAACTCACTTTTGCAATCAATACTTCCTTTTAATTGTGAAGTAATAATATTATAAATAATATTGAGTCCTAATCCTATTCCACCATTTTTTCTATTTGTTGTAAAAAATGGATCAAAAATACGTGATATGTCTTTTTTTTCAATTCCCTTGCCATCATCTTTATACTCTAAAATTACGTCTTTCTCAACTATTGAAAGTTTAATATTAATACTTCCTATTGAATCTGACACAAAAGCATGATTGACTGTATTTAATATTAAGTTCGTAATTATCTGTGAAAAGGCAGAAGGATATGAATTTATAATTATATTATCATTTGAATTTACACTTATATCAATATTTGTTTTGTTGATTATATTGCCTAAAGAAAGGATACTATGTTCAATAGATTTATTAAGATTAAACTTCCTTTTCTTTTCAAATGTTTTATCCACTGCTATTTGTTTAAAGCTTTTTACCAAATCTGAGGTTTTTGATAGATTAGAATAAATTAAAACTGACAATTCTCTTGATACGTCTAAAAACTCTTTAAACATACTTTCCGTCATATTATTATTTTCAAAACTATTTTCTAGTTTTTCACTAATATCTATAAAATGTGTAATTCCTGTCAAACCTATTCCTACAGGAGTGTTTATTTCATGTGCAACACCAGCAACTAGAGCTCCAAGGCTTGCCATCTTTTCAGATTCAATTAGTTGTGTTTGCGTTTGCTTTAAATAAGTTATGGTTTGCTCTAACTCATCATTTGAATGCGTTAAGTCCTGCGTTCTTTCTTCAACTGTTAATTCTAAATCTTTATTTAATAGCTTAAGTTCATTTTTTGTTTGTCGTAATCTCTTCTCAAGTGCTTTTCTTTTTTTAATATTTAAAAGAAGAATAGCAAGAAGAAGAAGTAATAAAGAGATAAAAATAATCGTTCCAATAACTAAATCCCTATAATTATCGTAAAAAGAGAAAGGTTTATTAATTATTTGAGAGTTAAAGGGAAGTGTTTGTTGATTAATTCCAAATCTTGACAATTCCTTATAATCAAAAACATATGGGTTATTACCACCTTGAATAAGAACTCTTTTATCTTTGTCATTCATATAAAATCTTTTAACAGCATCTTGCCCATGATCATAAGAACTTAGAACTTTACCACCAATAACACCTCCTTTCCCAAGTAGCCATTTCCAAAAACTATAAAGTGGAGCTTTATTGTTTTTTTCTAAAAAACTCATTATTTCATCTGTTGTTAATTGTGTTCCTTTCACGTCACTATAAAATGCTAAGAGAAAAACGATATCATTATTTGTTAAAGTATTAAGTTTTTTAGCAAGTTCTTCAAAACTTAGGTTATCAAGATAAATAAATTCGAGAGGGAATTTTGAAGAAATTTTTTTAATTTTAGAAATTTGACTTTGACTTGTAGCTGTTTTATCTCCAAGAATATAGAATTTTTTTGCGTCAGG
>CAJXWI010000015.1 GCA_913062735.1 uncultured Arcobacter sp. | reverse complement strand
CTTAGTATTAAATTTAGTTAATAGTTGGAATTATCTTTTATCAACCAATCCATCAATTTGTAATAAACCAGTAGCAATTTCATCAATTGCGATATCAGTATATTTCATATTTAAAGTATTTTTCTCTAATAAAGGTTTTGCACCCTTACTTAATTCATCTGCTCTTTGACCTACAGCTAATGCTAAAATATATCTGTCATTGTCAACTTTTTCTAAGGCATTTGCCATTCTTTCTTCTAATCTCATATTAATCCTTTAATAAATTTATTTTACTACTGAACACTTAGAAAAATCACCGTTAATGATTTTTAATAAGTTTCCTTTTTCATTCATATTTGCAACAACGATTGGAAGTTTATTGTCTTTTGCTAAAGCAATAGCAGTATCATCCATAACTTTTATATTTTCTTCTAATGCTTGGTCATAAGTTACTACATCTAATTTTACAGCATCATCAAATTTCATTGGATCTTTATTATAAATTCCATCCACTTTAGTAGCTTTTATTAACATACAAGCACCAATTTCATTTGCACGTAAGGTTGCAGCAGTATCTGTTGTAAAATAAGGATTACCTGTACCTGCTGCAAAAATAACTACTCGACCTTTTTCTAAGTGTCTTTGTGCTCTTTTTACGATAAATGATTCTGCAATTTGTTCCATTTTAATAGCTGTTTGTAATCTTGCTTTTAATCCAATATGCTCTAATGCCTCTTGCATAGCAACACCATTAATAACAGTTGCTAGCATACCCATATAATCTGCACTTGTTCGCTTAATTACGCCATCAGCAGCAGCTGTAACACCTCGAATAATGTTTCCACCACCAATAACTATTCCAACTTCTATTCCATTGTCAACTAAGTCTTTTATTTCTTCTGATATATAATTTAAGATTGTTGTATCAATACCATATCCAGCTTCACCAGCAAGTGCTTCACCTGAAAATTTAACAAGTACTCTTTTATTATTCATAGGTATCCTTATAATAATTTCGCAATAATAGCAAAATTAAGATAAAGCCTTAATTAAGTAAATCAAGAAGCTTGCTTTTATAGGACTGCCCATTCATAAAAAGGTAGAACTTGAATATCAATTGATTCACAAGTAAAATACTCTGTATTTCCAATACTAATAATAAATATTTCTTTTAAATCGTATTTTTTTATTAGAGGAGAGAGCTTTTTTTGCAGATTTTTAATCAAAAAGGGATTAAAAAATGGAATAGATAAAATACAGGTGTCATTTTGCGGTAAATAAAAATCTATATTGTCTAAATAGTAGATATTTTTGTAGCGTGTAAAGAGTTCTAAAAATATCATATTAGAAAATTCATTTTTGAACTTTTTATTATGTGAAATTGCAGGTAAAAATGCATGATTATAGGAATAAAGTTTTTTCACTGCTTTTTCTTGTTCGTATTTTTCAATAAAAAAGATTAAAAGATTGTTTTCATATTTTCTGCAATATTCATAAAATTTATCTTTTGAGATTTTATATTCTTTTTTCATCACTAAATAGAGTTGGTAAACAGATTTTTTTTCGTCAATATTTGAAAATAAAAGTTTTAAAATATTAATTTCAGTTTCATTTTTAGCATAAAGTTTGAGAATATTTTGAAGACTTTGTTCTTTTGAAAACTCTTCTATATTAATAAGTTGTGGAATATTTCCAAATTTTAAGAACTGATTAAAAGCTCCTGTTGTATTTTGATGTTTGTGCTCATGAAGCAAGTACTCTTCAAAATCCAAGGGCATTAAAATAAGGGTTTTAAAACCTTTTTCTTGTGCTCTTACACTGCTTGTAATAATAATACTTTTACATGTTGGAAGCTCAAAATCAAAAGTAAAATTTTCTAATACAAGAATTGTAATATTTTTTTCTTCAATAAAAGAGTTTAAATCTTTTACATTAATTTGGGTATTTTTAAAATTCTCAAAATCAATATATAAATAAGATTTTTCATCTTCTAAACTTAAATAATCATAAATAAGAAAACTCTTCCCTGCTTTTGGAGGGCCAATTAATAAAGTATAATTGTCTTTGATTCTTGTTTTTCTCTCCAAAAAATTAACTTTAGAGAAGTTTACTTCATAACAAGCTTCTAATGTTTTCATTTATCTTATAGCTTCTTTTACTGCATTTATATAAGATTTGCTGTTTAGTTCTTTATTTTTATACGCTATATCAAAAGCAGTTCCATGATCCACTGAGGTTCTAATAATGGGTAAATTAAGGGATATATTGATGCTTTCATCAAAGTATAATGCTTTTAATGGAATTAAACCTTGGTCATGGTACATAGCAACATAATAAGTGAAGTTTGCTCTATTAGCAGGTGAAAAAGCAGTATCAGGAACTAAGGGGCCTTTAAATACTTCTTTTTTTAGAATTTTATTGGCTTTTTTTATGGCTTTTATTATGTACTTTTCTTCATTTCCTAAAACACCATTATCGCTGGCATGTGGATTTAATGCTAAAACGGCGATATTATCACTTTTTACACATTCATAAAAATTAAGTAAAAAAGTCAATATCTTTTTAGTTTTGATTTCTTTTATTACATCTTTTAGTGCCATATGTTCTGTATACAAAGAGACAAACATTTTTTCACATCCCAACATCATAATGGCATTTTTCTTAAATATATCTCTTAGTACTTCTGTATGACCTTTGTACGTTATACCTGCTTTACTCCAAGATTCTTTATTAATGGGTAAGGTAACTAAAGCATGGGTTTCACCACTTTTACTAAGGCTTATAGCATCTAGAAAAGAAATATAAGAGTATAAGCCTGCTTTTTTAGAAACACGTGAAGGTTTGATTTTAAAATCACCCTTGCTTTCATGTAAAATAAAATCCTCAGGAATAGGAATGTCTAATAAAGAACTTGCTTGTTCTAACATGTTTTTATTAATACAGTAAATTGGCTGGCATAAGTTTGAGATTATTTTATGCTGTGATAAAATAATTTGTATGCCAATTCCATTTAAATCTCCAATTGAAATTGCAATTTTCTTTTTAATATTTTTCATAACTGCTCTTTTAAGCTTATTTTTCTATAAGTTCTTTCATATCAATAATTGCCTTGTGTAAACCAGAAAATACAGAACGTGCTATTATACTTTGCCCAATATTTAATTCTTCAATATAATCAATACGTGAAATTTCTTGTACGTTTTGATAGTTTAAACCATGCCCTGCTGCTACTTTTAATTCTAATTTATGGGCTTGTTTAGATGCTTTGCTAATAGAATTAATAGATTTTTGAAGTTTGATTTTTAAATCATTTCTTGGAAGTTCTAATTCTTTTATACTGTGATGACTATTGCTTAAGTTTCCATGTAACATGGCATAAATATTTGCAAAACTTCCTGTATGAAGCTCAATCCACTCCACTAATAACTCTTCTGATAATTGTATCATTTCTTTGTTAGGATCAATAAATAATGAAACTTCAATTTCATGTTCATGTAAGGTTTTGATGACTTTTTTTATTTTATCAAAGTTGCTTTTTAAATCCAAGCCACCTTCAGTAGTTACTTCTTCTCTGTTTTCAGGAACCAATGTTACTCTTGCAGGCTTTAAGTCACAAGCGATGTTGATAATATCTTCATTAATTGAACATTCTAAATTTACAGGTAAAGTAGAGTGTTTTATAATAGCAGCAGCATCATCATCATGTATATGACGTCTGTCTTCTCTTAAATGTATGGTAATTTGAGAAGCTCCTGCAAACTTACAAACGCTAAGTGCATCTAGTGGGCTTGGGTCATTAATAGCTCTTGCTTCTCTTAATACTGCAATATGATCAATATTTACACCTAGTTCCATGTTTTTTCCTTTTTTTAAGAAAGATTATTTTACGATAAATCTTTCAGTGTTGCAATATTTGCAGCAAGTTTATTATGTACTTCTTCATATTCAAGCTGGGATACAGAATCAGCAACAATACCAGCTCCTGCTTGAAAAATAATTGTATCTTCTGTTAAAAATGTGGTTCGTATAGTAATAGCTGAGTCCATATTTCCATCAAAACCAAAATAAGCAATTGAACCAGAATAAAAGTTTCTTTTAATTCCTTCAAACTGGGCTATTAATTCCATGGCTTTTATTTTTGGAGCTCCCGTCATAGTTCCTGCTGTAAAGGTAGCTTGAAATAAATCAAACATATCGTATTGTGGATCAATTAGAGCTTCTACATCAGAAACAATATGCATTACATGAGAATATTTTTCAATTCGCATTAAATCACTTACTGTTACGCTTCCTGCTTTTGCAACACGTCCAACATCATTTCTACCTAAATCAACCAACATAATATGCTCAGCTCTCTCTTTTGGATCAGCTAAGAGTTCTTTTTCAAGTTCTAAGTCTTTTTCAAGAGTAGTACCTCTTTTTCTTGTACCTGCAATTGGACGTAATAACATATGCCCATCTACTAAACGTATCATTACTTCGGGGCTACTTCCTGCAATTGAAAAATCTTCATATTGGAGAAAAAACAAATATGGACTTGGGTTTTTTGAGCGTAAGGCTCTGTAAAAACTCAAATGATCTACTGTGGCTTTTTGCGTAAAACGATTAGACATAAGAATTTGGAATATATCACCCGCTTTGATTCTTTTTTTGCTAGTGGCAACCATTTCAAAGAACTTTTCTTTAGAAAAAGCAAATTCTCCAACATTGTGAATAGTGGCTTTTCCTAAAGGAGTAAATGAATAGGATGAATTCAATTCTTCTTCTATTTTCTCTAAGTCTTTTTCGCAAGATTTAACAGAAGTTATCATAACTAGTTTTGATGTTTTATGAGAAAATCCTAAGATTATTTTAGGGCGTATCAAATCAAGGTCAGGAATGTTAAGTTTGTCTTCTAAATCATCCATAAAAGGCTTTAAAGAGGGTTCAAACTCTTTTCCAATATCATAACCCACATTTCCAATAAAACCATCAATTAACCCAATTCCCAGTTTTACTGATTGTTCTTTGTAAAATTCTTTATCAAAATTTTTATAATATTCTTGTAAAAATTTCAATGGATTAGAAGCTACTTCTTTTGTAATGCCAGCTTCATTTAAAAAGTAACTTTTATTGTTTATATGCCAAACACGTTCTCTTGCTCCTATAATAATATAAGAGTAGTTTCCTACGCTTGAGTTTATTGTACTTTCATACAGAAAAGTAATTTCATCTTGATAAAGTTTTTTAATTTTCGCATAAATAGAAACGGGCGTAAATTGATCTAAAAACAGCGTTTTTGTATATATTTTATTCATTCATTTCTTCTTTGTATTTATATCTTTATAATCCACGCACCAGAACTTTTAAGTTTGTTTTGAATTGATTTTAAATTTGCTTTAGCATCGCTTCTATTATTATATGGTCCTACTAATACTTTTGTAAAGGTTTTTCCTTTTACAAGCACTTCATACAATCTGTATTCATAACCTTGTTTAGTGATATTATTTAAATATTTAACTGAAGGCTGTTTAGTAAATGAACCCACTTGAACAAAATAACCAGAAGGTTTGCTGATAGGAGTTTTTTTAAGAACTTTTTTAATCACTTTTTTTACTTTAGGAACAAAAACTTTTTCTTCTTTTATTTCCATAATCTCTTTTTTGATTTCTTTTACTTTTTTTACTTCAACTGCATTTACTTTTTTCACCAATTTTATTTCATCGGCTTGTGTTTTTTCTATATTAATTGAATCATTTAGTTTGACATTTTTGTCTTTAATATTTTGCAGTTTTTGATTAATTATTTTTTGATATTGTTCTTCGATATTATCATTATTAAGTACTTCTTCTTGTGAAATCTCTTCTTGAATAGGTTCTACAAAAGAGTTATCTGTTGACTCATCTGTGCTTAATAATTTAATAGTAACTATAGTTAATAAAAACAATACAATTAAAATTAAACCCAATACAATGTATTTCTTTTTCTTTGCGCTTTGCGTTCTAGGTGCTTGATTATCTAACATAATATCGCCCAGTTCTTTTTCTTCAATATCAATGTTTTTCATTTCATTTTGGAAGCTTGAGTTTTCTTGCATGCTTGGATTCTCTTGTTCTATTTCATCCAAACGCTGCTGAATTTGATCTTTTTCCTGTTTGATTTGTACATTCTTAATAAAATTATTACCTTTGATTTCCATAACAAACCTTTATATTTTAATCAAGCAGGTTCCCCCGCTATTGTTTCTTTTAGTACGTACTTTGAGTATAAATAACAAAATTACTTGCAAGAACTTTTACTTCTTCTTTAATTTTTTCTTGTAATTTAGTATTTGAAATATCATCTAAAATATCACACATATAATTTGCAATAATATCAAACTCTTTTTCTTTCATTCCTCGTGCTGTTAAAGCAGGGCTTCCTACTCTAATTCCTGATGTTACAAAGGGAGATCTTGTTTCACCTGGTACTGTATTCATATTAACAGTAATTCCAGCATTTCCTAAAGCAGCATCTGCTTCTTTTCCTGAAAAATCATTGTTTAAAAACGATACTAGTATTAAGTGATTATCACTTCCATTACTTACTATATCATATCCTCTTTTGATAAATACTTCTGCCATTGTTTTTGTATTATTAATAACTTGTTGTGCATAGTCTTTCCATTCTGGTTTAAGAATTTCACCAAATGCTACTGCTTTTCCAGCAATTACATGAATCAGTGGTCCACCTTGTAATCCTGGGAAAATAGCAGAGTTTATTTTTTTAGCAATGGCTTCATCATTTGTAAGAATCATTCCACCTCTTGGACCTCTTAGCGTCTTATGTGTTGTAGTTGTAACTACATCTGCATAAGGAAAAGGACTCATATGTAAATCAGCTGCTACAAGTCCAGCGATATGAGCAATATCAGCAAATAAAATAGCTCCTACTTCATCCGCAATTTCTCTGAATTTTTTAAAGTCAATTTCTCTAGCATATGCAGAAGCTCCACATACAATAATTTTAGGACGTACAATTTTTGCAATTTCTAAAACTTTATCATAATTAATTCTTCCATCTAATTCTACTCCATAATAAAAAGGAGAGTAGTTTTTACCAGAAAAAGAAGGCTTAGAACCATGAGTTAAATGTCCTCCATGAGATAAGTCCATACCAAGAATTTTATCACCTGCTTTAATTAATGCTGCATATACAGCACCATTTGCTTGAGAACCTGAATGAGGCTGTACATTTGCATAAGAACATTTGAAAATTTCGCAGGCTCTATCAATTGCAAGTTGTTCAACTTTATCTGCATTTTCACAGCCACCATAATATCTTTTATATGGGTAACCTTCTGCGTATTTATTAGTAAATACTGAACCCATTGCTTGCATTACTGCTGGGCTTGTAAAGTTTTCACTTGCAATCATTTCTAAGTGATTGGTTTGTCTTACTAATTCATCTTCTATAAATGAAAATACTTCTGCATCCGCTTCTTGTAGTGTTTTGCTTGTTATGTAACTCATGGGTGAAATCCTTTTAATATAATGAAATCTTTTAGTGAATAAATTGTAATACATAATATAGGCATAAAAGTATCAAATAAGAGCAATCCTATATCATGTTTGATTATTTTGGGAGTATAGCTAAAATAAAGGAAAGCAACAATCCAGATATTGCTATTGTTACTTTATTTTATTTAGAATAAAACTAAGCTTTTATTCTTTTATACTGACTTTAATTGAAGTAAGGCTATTCCTAAAGTAATAAAGATACCCCCAGTAACTCTATGAAACCATGCCATTTTTCTTTCATTATTAAATAAATGTTTTGCTTTTTTTGCCATATAACCATAGGAAAATAAAGAAATAAAAGAAAAAAACATAAAAATACCTGTCATAACAAAAAACTGAGGCAAGATTTCACTTTGTAAATTTAAGAACTGAGGAAACAAAGCAATAAAGAAAATTATGGGCTTAGGATTAGTAATTGCTAAAATAAAGGATTCCAAAAAATAATGTAAAAAAGAATGCTCTTTTTTGTCTTTCTTATCTTCTTTAATAATTTTACTTTTTTTTGCATTTCTAAATTGTTTTACACCCAAATATAGTAAGTATAAAGCACCAACAATTTTAACGCCCATAAACAAAGAAGAAGAAGTTGCTAGGATTGCCCCTAATCCAGAAATAGAGACAGCTGATAAAATAAATAAAGCGCAAATATTAGCAAAAGAAGAAATACTAAGGACTTTTAAATTATGAGTCATACCATTATGTAAGGCCAAAAATACCGCAGGTCCTGGACTAATGACATAAAAAAACGAAACAAAAGCATAGGTAATTAAAACTTCAATATTCATGTTAAAATCTTTTTTTATCTAGTATATCAAAAGATTAATTTATTACTTGTTTTTTTCTTTGATATTAAATTCTTTAATCATAGTTGTTGCTAAAATTTGAAGGTTTCTTTTATGTGCAGCCGAAGTAAGATTTTTTTCTATATTAAGAATATTTTTATGAAACTTCTCAAAAAACTTAAGTATATCTTTCGTTTTTTCTGTATCGTTGTTAATTAGGGCACCTGCATTTATCATATCAAGAACCAGCGTTCTTTTCCCCATAAATGCTGCATAATTAATGGGTCTTACTCCAAAACTATCTGTTATATTAATAATTTCATTATTGTATGAATGTATAAGTTTAAAATAGCGCGAATTATCTTTCCAAATACATTGATGAATAATACTTCTTCCTTTTTTATCAATAGCAAAAAAATCTGGTTTGGCTTCAAGTAATAACTTGACCGTATATTCACAGGATCTTGTTACTGCCTTATGTAAAGCAGTGTCTCCTATATTGTCTTTTTCATTGATATCAACTCCTAAGTTAAAGAGGTTTTGAAGTGTTTCTAAATATTCAGCTCTGTTTTTAATACCACTTTCTAAGTCAAGTTCTAAAAGATTGAAAATTATATTTCTGCCTTCTTTGTCTTTGGCATTTATGTTTTGTTCATTGTCTCTGAAAATTTTAAATAAAGAATAATTAAAATGCATAAGGGTATCAAAAAATAAAGGTTTTCCTAAAGAGTTTTTTTGATTTAAATCTACTTTAGAAGCAGAGAGTATTTCTAATAAAACAGTGAAATACTCTCCATTATTATGCAGTTTGTTTTCCAGTGCTTTGGCAATATTTTTATTACTTTGTACATGAAGAATAATTTCAATGAGTATTTCAATAATACTTTTACCTTCTTTGTTTACAACATTAGGATTGGCTTTTTTATTTAAATACATTTTAATTAATTCCAGATTATCTAAACCCTTATAGATTAGGAAAAATAAAACACTTTCTCCTTGGATGTTTTGCTGATTAATATCTATTTTTCTATTGGAGATAAATAATTCGATTAAGTCTTTGTTTTCGCTTCTTGTTGCTTTAAAAAAAGCAGTTTCATTTTGATCATCTAAGGCATCAATTTTTACGCCTTTGGCAATGAGTTTTTTAATCATTTCTAAATGTGATGTTCTTGTACTTTCATCTTCAACATCTGTATTTAAAAAATGGTTTATGGATTCCATTAGAATAGTGGAGTTTTGTGCTGATCTTGAATTTATATTACAGCCAAGACTAACCGCTTTTTCTAAAATACTTGCATTTTGTATACCTTTTGAAACTGCATAAAATAAAAAGTTCTTACCTTTTTTATCTTGAAGGGTTGGGTCCATCCCAAGATCCATTAATAAAAGAGCCAATTCATTATTTTTTAAAATTATTTCTTTATGTAAAACAGTATTTCCATCATTATTTCTTTGATTGATATTGAGATTTTTTAATTTTGTTATCTTGATTATAGTATCAATATCTCCATTTGCAAGAGCATCAAATACTAGATTATTTCCATATATATCACAGTTATTTATAGCTGAAGTTTTTTCAATTAAAAAATCTACAAGTCTGTTTTTTGCAGAAAGAACAGCATCTTGAAGTACATTTCTTTTATAATTATTGAGATGATTGACATCAGCCCCATGCTCAATAAGTGTCTTTAATAAAGAAGTGCTATTAGTATTTATTGCGTAAAAAAGAGCGGTACATCCTTCATGATTAGCAATATTAGTAGAGGCTCCCTTTTTTAGTAACCAATGAATAGAATCTTTTAATCCCTTTTTAGCACAAAGGTGTAAAAAGCTTTCTTTTTTGTCATTTAAATAATCAATATTTATATTATTTTTAAATATCTCATCAAGTTTTTCTACATTAAAAAGTGGCCTGAGAAGTTCGTTTAGTAAATCTATCTCAGTATATATTTTTTTATTCAAAAACTTTTTGATCATTATTTCTCTTTATACATTAATACTTAACTTTATTATTATTTACCTAAATAACAGATAAATAGTAAATAAAATACAAAAAAATTTATACTTATAATCAAATATTTCTCATTTATATGGCTAATAAATACTTTGTCAAAAGCATTTCTCATTTTATATGGCTATAATACAAAAAATGAAGCTCTTTATAAAAGGAATAAATACGTGGACAGTCTTGAAATTTTTATCCATTCGTGGATGCGTTGGTTAGTATGTTTTGGAGTTATTGCTAATTTATCATTGGCATATTATGGATATTTTGCAAATAAACGTTTTACTTTGTTTAATAAAATATTCTCACATGTTTCAGTTGCATTTGTGCATATACAATTTATCTCTGGTCTTATTTTATATTATAACAGTGACATTACTTCAATGTTTTTTTCTGATATGAAAAATTCTATGAGTAATTTAGAAGTAAGATACTTTTCTATTGAACACTCTTTGTTAATGTTAATTGCTGTTGTTTTAATCACAGTTGGTTCGTTTAAAGCAAAAAGAATCGAAGGGGATAAAAACAAATTTAAAACACTTATGGTTTATTTTACCTTGGCCTGTATATTGATACTTGTTGCAATTCCTTGGGAATTTAGTCCTTATGTTCAAAGACCCTTGTTTTCATCATAGTATCAAAATTTTGTAGATTAAAAATAAAGCCTTAAGGCTTTATTTTGGTCTCTCAATCATATATCCAATACCTCTAATATTAACAATAAAATCTTCTTTTAAGACTTTTTTAACCCGATTTACTTCTGCTCTAATAGTTGCATTATCAATAAAATCATCTTCCCAAACATAATCTCTAAACATATCGTAATTAACAACAAGGGATCTATTATTGCTTAATAACTGAATAATTTGAACTTGTCTTTTAGGTAATATTTTGGGTTCATTATCAAAATATAAAGTCATTGTTTCACTGTCAAAACTGTATGAGCGTGATAATCTTTTGTGATGCATAGGTACTTGTCTGGTTTGAAGAATTTTATTAATTCTAATATTTAATTCTTTTAAATGAAAAGGTTTTTTTAAATAATCATGACATCCAATATCAAAAGCTCTGCTAATATCTTCTATATCAATTAAAGCAGAAATGAAAATTGTAGGAACCATTCTTTTTTGTTCATGTAGTTTTTCTAAAATAGACAAACCATCAATATTAGGAACATTAATATCTAAAATAAGTAAATCAAAACGTTCTTTTTTTAAAACATCTAAACAGTGATTCCCTTCTTTTACTGAATATATAGTGTGTCCTATTGTTTCTAAATATTGTTTAATAGCCTCATTTAACATAATGTCATCTTCTAATAAGAGTATTTTCATTCTTCACCTTTTTTAAATACATAAGCAAATGATGTTTGAAATTCATTTGATTCCAGATATATTTCTACATTTTCTTCATCACAAATTCGTTTGACTAAATTTAATCCTAAGCCAAAACCTTCTTGTGCTTTTTCTTCTCTATAATATTCTTCAAATATTTTTTCAGGATGAATTATTTGTCTTGAATAAGAAGAGACTAAAAACGTGTAGGTATTTTTCTCTTCTTTTAATGTGAGTTTAATATCTTCATTTTCATAAGAATACTTTATTGCATTTGTTAGGTTATTATCAATTATTCGTTGAAGTTTTGTTTCATTAAAATAAATGAACATTTTTTGTTTTTGGGCTGTAAATATTAAATTTGAATTGTTTTTATTCGCAACTTCTTCAAAAAAATCACTGCGTGCTCTTATATAATCTACTAAATCTATAGAATGTTTTTTGTATTGAATTTGATCTTTTTTAACCAAATAGGACAAATCATCATAAATGGAAAAGATATTTTTCATAGCAACTTCAATATTTTGTAAATACTTGTTTTTACCATTCTCCATCTCATAAAGTTCAATATTGGACATAATAACACTTAATGGGGTATTCGTCTCATGTACAGCATGACGTAAAAACTGCTTTTGGGATTTAAGCAAGTGCTGTGAATAATTTTTCTCTTCTTGTAATTTATAAGACTGTTCTTGATAATCTTTGGTGCTTTGTTGAATTAAAGAGGTCAAAGACTTAGTTGTGTTCATAAAAGCGCTTTGGTTAAGACCCATTTTCCTTTTAAGTGGACTTACATTCATTGTTTCTATATTTTGATTTTCTGTTAAGGCTACTAAGGTTAGGGTTTGATTTAAAAGTTCATTATGGTCAACGTTGTGGTAAAACTCAGCATAGGTAAAAAATCCAGCAGTTGTCGCAATTCTAGCAAAAGGTTCGGTTTCTATTTTAATTAAATTTGGCATATATCTTCGTCTTGCCATACACGAATAAATAAAAATAGTTTCAGCTTTAAAGGTATTTATATGTTTTAAATAGTCAATAGGATTTTGCATTAACATTTCTGCGTTTGCAAAGCCTAAATGTACCATATCTCCCTCATATAAGTTCCCTGCACAGCCTAATGAACCATCCTCATGACTTGTTAGTACGGCTCTTGCTATATTAATACCTTTTCTTTTTACAATTAAAGGATATTCTGTTTGTGCAAAAGAATCTCCTAAATATTTTTCATAGAAAGCTTTGGCAGTCATGCCAGATATTTCGTAAATTCTATTCCCTTTAACTTTATCAATTCTGTGCTCAATTCCAATTGGTAACCAATCAAACTTATGGGCATTTTTCACTTCTAAAATATCAGAGTTTAAAGAAACAGCAACGACACCTTTTGAAATAACTTTATCGCCTAAAGAAATATGGGTTTTTTTAAAAACACCATTATCTCCTGCCATTCCACCACAAACCATTAAGTTCTTGTCATAAAGTTCTATGCCTTTTAAATAATCTTCTGCATTTGTATAAATACCATCTGTAAACGTAATTAAAAGTTTGGTATTGTTCGTTTTTAGTTGTTCTGCCATTTCAAAGCCGTTTTTTGTACTTCCTACTTCTTCAAGTATATGACCTTTGATTTGCGTATTTTCAAAAACTGAAATAGAAATAATAGTTTTAAGAGTAGAAATTCTTTTATTTGATATTTCGCCATCTGTGCTTGTTCCTATACAAATAGCTTGAGGAATATTTTTCTTTATATCACTTGAAATAAGTTGTAAGGTACTTCCTTTATGGCCACAAAAAATTTGTATTAAAATATTTTTTTCATCTTGAAATTTTTTATAAGGTATTAAATTGCTTAGATTATTGTTATTAAAAGTATACAGATATGTTTTCATGCTTGATTGTAACATAATAATTAATTTTTCTTTTGGGAATTATTCAAAAAAATAAATTCTGTATCAAGGCTTTAATCGGAGTTTCTTCTTGATAAAATCCATGCTATATTCATGCTATATTTGGGCTATATTCAGGCTATAAATTAAATGTAAACTTTCCAAGACAAAAAATAAATACAAATTATTTTGTATTAAAAACTCAAAGGATTACAAATGGCATATGCTAGACCGCAATATAAAGAACAGTTTGAAAATTTCATTGGTGGAGAATGGCTTGCACCAAAAAGTGGAGAATATTTTGATAAGGTTTCACCTGTTGATGGAAAAATTTTAACAAGAATTCCAAGATCAAATGAAGCCGATGTTGATGCAGCAGTTGCAGCAGGTGTAAACGGTGTGTTTGTGGAAAGCCATCAAGACCCAGATAATGCACCATCTGATGGGCCGAACATGATACCGCTAGATGAAATGCAATCCCTTTTAACCCAATTAAGTGCCATACATAATTTATGTTTTATGAGTAAGTAACGTCGTCGAAGCGAGTATATAATTCGGATAAAAGGGTGCTTTTTAAAGCATCCAAAAATAAATAATTAGCAAAGAGGATCGCT
>CAJXWI010000014.1 GCA_913062735.1 uncultured Arcobacter sp. | reverse complement strand
ATCTCTTAGTTTATAATTAACTTGTTTTTTACCTAAAGAGTTTTTTTCAAAATGGTAAATAACTGCTTTTTTCGCTTTATTTATTTTTAAACCATTAAAAGATTCAGAATTAATTAATTCGCCCTCTTTTGTATAGGCTTCACTCATATTATCGTCAATACCATTAGGCCCTGCAATAACTTGTTTTAAAGGTAAATCATATTGTTTTGCAAATTCATAATCCCTTTGATCATGAGCAGGAACAGCCATTACAGCTCCTCCTCCATAAGAGGCAAGAACAAAATTAGCTACCCATACTGGAATTTCTTCACCTGTAATTGGGTGAATAACAGTAATTTCTAAAGAAACACCTTCTTTATCCTGAATAGCTCTATCACGCTCACTTACTTTTCTCATAGCTTTAATTTTGGCAATTTTATCTTCACTTAATAATTTATTATTAATAATGTGTTCAACAATTTCATGCTCAGGGGCTAAAGCAGAGTAAGAAACACCATAGATGGTGTCTGGTCTGGTTGTAAAAACAGTAAAATTATCAAATTTAGCATCCAGTTTTGTTTTACTAGAAGAGCTTAAAAGTAAGTCAAATTCTAGTCCTTCACTTCTACCAATCCAATTTTCTTGCATCGTTAAAACTTTTGAAGGCCATTGTCCTTCAAGTGTTTTTAAATCATCCAATAAAACTTGTGAATAATCTGTAATATTTAAATAATACCCAGGCATCTCTTTTTGCGTAACAATTGAATCACATCTCCAACAAGCTCCATCTTCTACTTGTTCATTCGCTAAAACAGTGTGACATGATTCACACCAGTTAACAGTAGTAGATTTACGGTACAGTAAACCATCATCAAACATGTTAATAATAAATTCTTGTTCCCATTTTGTATACAAAGGATCAGAGGTAGCAAACTCTTGTTTTTTTGAAAAAGAAAGACCAAGGCCTTTTAACTCATTTCTCATATAATCAATATTTTCATAGGTCCATTTTTTAGGATGAGACTTATGTTTAATTGCTGCATTTTCTGCTGGCATTCCAAAACTATCCCAACCAATTGGGTGTAAAACATTAAAATCTTTTTTCCTGAAATATCGTGCAAAAGCATCTCCAAGACAGTAATTTCTTACATGTCCCATGTGAATACGTCCACTTGGGTAAGGGAACATACTTAATATAAATTTCTTTTCTTTACTTTTATCATCTTCTGGCTCAAAGGAATCATTTTTATCCCAATATTCTTGCCATTTTTTCTCAACTAATTGTGGACTATACTCCATTAGTACTCTTCCTTATCTTCGCTTTTTGAACTTTCTATTAATGCAAGAGCAATTGAAAAAATATTCGCAACAACAGCTCCAATAGCTAAAGCCACTGCTAATCTTTCATCCCCCATAAATACTAAGGCCATGAATGCAGGGATCAAGTGAAGATCCGCCACCAGTGAACTTGCCAATAACTCAGCTGACAATAAATTTCTAACACCAATTTTTAAAATAGTAGAAATGATATTAACCGAAGCCGCAATAAAGAGAGGAACAGCATGTGGTTCATATAAAAAACCTGCTGTTGTTGTTAGTGACATTAGTGAAAAGAATATATACGTAACTTTACCCCAATCCATGTGTATCCTTTGTTTATTTGTTTAATTAATTTGCCATAATATCTAAAAATGCATAAAAAAGCCATTATTAAGAAGCCTTAGTCTTGCAAGATAAAGGCCTTAAGAGCTTTAAGCTAATGTTTTAACGCTTAGCGTTTAACATATATTTTAACATTTTATATAGGGAGTAATAAAGTATGATTTTGGATATCAATTGAAAAGGATTTTCAACAATAGTAAAAGGATTTAAAATCTCTATAAATAAAAGTAAAAATACATCTGAAGTTAGCCCTAAATATTATCATTCCTAATATTACGTCTAGATATTCTATTATCTATCAAGTAAGATTAAAGGGTTTTAAAACGAAGAAAAAGAAAGAAAATTGATTCATTTTAAGAATTAAGTACTAAATATTTCACTTGTGTAAATCCAAAGTCATAGGCTTTAGAACGTATTAGTTTCAAATTAATATCTGTATTTAAAGAAGGAAATAAAGGTTTTCCCTTTCCTATAAGAACGGGAATTATAGTAATAGTAAGCTCATTAATTAATTTGGCCAATAAAAACCTTTGAATAGTTATTCCACCATCAATATAGATTCGTTTTAAGCCTTCTTTTTCTAAATAAACACATAATTCTTTGGCATCTAAAGATGAATGTTCAAGAGAAGAAGCAAGATTATTTGGAATCTTAAGTTTAGAACTACTTAAAACAATTACTCTTTTATTTTTATAAGGCCATTCGTCAAATGTTAATATTTTTTCATACGTATGCCTTCCCATTATTAAAGCATCAACGCCTTGCATAAACTTTTCATAACCACAATCTTCACCTTTAGGAAGTGTTTTGTTTGCCTCATCTAACCAATCTAAAGAATCATTTTCTCTTGATATAAAACCATCTAAACTTGTTGCTATAAAAACGGAAACTGTTAAACTCAAAATACTATTCCTTCAAAATAATTTTAAAACATCTTACTCTTATTTTCAATGATTTAATAAAAAATAAACTTTATTTTATTCTTATATTTACCGTTTTTATTATTACATTTGTTGTATAATCACAGAAGAAAAAATAAAGGTTTCCAATGAGTATTTTATATAAGGAATTAGAATCTAATAAACAATTTGAATTATTTTATATAAAAGATCAATATCAAAATAATATTTTCAAAGAATGCAGACATGATTTTTATCAACTTATTTTTATTACTAAAGGAGAAGGAAAACACAGTATTGATTTTGAAGAATATGAATTAAAAAGAGATTTAATCTATTTAATAAAACCCTCTCAAGTTCACAAATGGAATTTAAATGATTTTAATAATGAATATGATGGATACATTTTCAACTTCTCGAAAGAATTTTTCCATGATGATAAAATTATTAATAACTTGTTTAATACAAATTCAGAATCTTCAATTGATATTTGTAATAAAACAAAAAAGAATTTGACCTTGTTGGTTGAAATGATTAAAGAAGAATATATTAACAATGATGATTTTTTACTACTTTCCCATCTTTTTTCTTCTTTCTTAAAATATATTATAAAATCTAAAACAAATATAGCAAAAAACTTACATACAGACAAACGTGTACAAAATCTAAAACTTCTCATAGATAAACATTATAAAGAAGAGAAAAGTGCTTCTTTTTATGCCAAAGAATTTGATCTTACTACCAAAAGATTAAATGAGATTATACAAAAGAATATCAATAAAACTGTTTCAGATTTAATAAGTGAACGATTAATAGTAGAAGCAAAAAGAGAACTTATTTTTAGCCAAGAATCTGTAAAAGATATTGCAGAATCACTTGGATATTTTGATTCTTCTTATTTCTCAAGATTTTTTAAAAAACATACAAAACTTTGCCCAAAAGAGTTTAGATCCAATAACCTAAAAATTTATACCTAAGTTTTTTCCTCTTAAAAAGAGGAAAAAGGCATATATTTATTTAACATTTATCACTTTGTTTTTTAAATTAAGTTCGCCATCTAAAACAGAGTATACTTTATACACACCAAGTAGAGGTGTATCTTTATTGGTATTTACTTTCATTAAAACAGAAACAGCATCATAAGAGAAATCTATTTTATTATTGACTCTTCTAGCTGGAACTAAGGCTTTAATTGTATTGTTTTGTATGAGCACTGAAAAACCAGGAGAATCCATATACATTGGCATTCCTGGATTTGTAGGAGGTAAAAGCACTTCTTTATTGGCTTTTTTAAATTCTTTTACTTTTAATCCTCCAGGTAAAGACTTATCTTCTACTAAAACAACCCAATGGGGGTGCCATACTTTTCCATCATTTTTATAGTTTTTATCATTATTTTCATCCCAAAGAGGAGTATCATCAAAATCAGGGTGACTAGTAAGAGCAAGGGCAACTATTCCTTTTGTAACATTAAAACCAACATCACTTGATTTTAAACTTGTAGGAAAAACATATCCTAACATACTCGCTCCATTTAATGCTCCATTGAGATCAGGTGTAGTATTACCAGCTTTTCCTTGTACTTTTTGTGAAAAGACTAATAAATCAAGGGATTTAATATATTCAACCTTTGCTTCTTTGATTTTAAAATCATCATTTGCATGCATTATTATGCTTCCTACTATAAGGAGCGTACTTAAACTCTTTTTCATTATATTTTTCATTTTAATCCTTTTTTTCTTCTAATAATTTTCCAAGTAATAATCCAATATCAAGATCATTCACTAAACCAAAAGCATGCATTCGTATCTTGCTTTCTTTATCAATAATAAGTAATGTAGGCGTGCCTTGCATATTATATTTTTTCATTGTTGCTGGCATAAAATCTTTTTCGACACTCAAATCAATAGCTATAGGAAAACCTATATCATTTTCATCTACAAAAACTTTTAGTGCCTTAGGACTCATCACATCATGATGCTCAAAAACACTGTGTAAACCCAAAATAACAATATCTTCATTTAAAAATCTTTTAAACAGTTTTTTACTTTGGGGAATACTGTGAGCAACGCAAGCAGGACATAACATCTGAAATACATAAATTAGGACAATTTTGCCTTTTAGTTTTTCAAGACTAATATCTTGTTTTGTATTTAACCATTCTAGAACTTCTAGTTCCTGTGCTTTATTATGTTTCATTCTCTTCCTTTCTTTAAAAGTATAGGAAATAAAAGAGAGAATAAAAATAGCATTTTTCTACATTAAATAGGATAATTTGTACATTTGAACAAAAGAGAGTATTAAGTAAAGTGCATACTTAAGAAAGAGAATAAAGAGATAAGTGAATAAAAGAAATACAATCTTTTATTCTCTTATACTCTTCTTTAAATAGAATTTATCGTTTGTAATATGTCACAAGTGAGCTTTTTTTAAGAGTGTGAGCATTAATCATATATCCAACTAAAGCAGGATTAGCATTTTTATCTAAGCCTAATTTATCTACATCAAGTGCATAAATAGTAGTTAAATACATATGCGTTTTATCCCCTTTTGGTGGACAAGAGCCCCCAAAGTTTTTTCTTCCATAATCATTTGTACTTTCAATACTGTTTGAAGGAAGTGTATGTGAAGCACTGGCATTTGAAACTATGGCAGAAGTGTTTTTTTCAATATCAAAAACCAGCCAATGCCACCAACCACTTCCAGTAGGAGCGTCTTTGTCATACATAGTAATAGCAAAACTTTTTGTTCCTTTAGGTGCATTTTCCCAGGATAATTGAGGAGAGATATTATCGCCTTTGCATCCAAAACCATTAAATACCTGATTCATTGAGGTTTGACCTCGTAAGTCTTTACTTTTTAAAATAAAACCTTCTGCAAATAAAGCATTACTTAATAAAGTAAGCCCAAATCCTAAAACTAATTTTCTAAATTTAACGTTCATATTGTTCCTTTTTGTTTACATAGGAACATAATACAAAAAAGTAAAATTACAAAGTACAAGAAAACTTACGTTTTATATCGGAATTCTTTAGGTGTAATACTGTAGTGTTTTTTAAATTGAGAAATAAACCAAGATACGGTTGAATAACCAATGTCACTTGCAATTTGACTTATTGTTTTATCTGTATTTCTTAACATCATAGAAGCTTGTTCTAATCTCTTTTTATCTAACCATACTTTTGGGCTTAGTTTATATTCTTGTTTAATATAGTTTCTTAATTGGTTAGGACTTAATCTGGTTAGTTTACACATGTCATCAAGATTTTGAATTAAATCAATATTAGATTCAAGAATAAATTTATTTCTATTACCACTTGTACGTTTTATAGCTTGCAAGTAAGCGTGGAAATTTCTTTTATTTATTCTAAGCGTATGTAAAAGGATTTCTTCTATTTTTAGTTTTAAAAGACTTGTACTTAAGTTTTCATTTGAATATTCTTTCAACATTTCAATACTGTTTTTTAAAAAAGTATCGTCTAAATATTTCACGTTTACAATATCTTCTTGTGAAGAAGACAGAACTTCAATCTTATGCTTTTCAAGAAATTCAAAAATAAATTTATCATCAAAATATATTACAAGTGATTTGTATTGAGAATTCTTAGCCAGTCTTTCGCTCATAAAATAGTTGTTTTGTGTTAAAAAACACACTTCATTTTCTTCAACGAAAAAATCTTGATCTTTAAAATGAATTACTTTTGAGCCCTCTAGAAGAATAATAAAACAATGCATAGTAGTTCTAAAAGAAATAAAGTCACTCTTTTTTTGCGTACGATAATTTAAAGCATATAAATTATCGAGTACTCGTAGATTAACATCTTTGTTTTCTATAAAAGTATTAGGAACGATATAGGTCAATTGGTTTATCCTTCGTTTATTTTATTCTAACATTTTTTTAATTTTTACGGCTTTTTCAAAATGATCTAGTTTATTCTCCATTATCCACCACTGCGCTATTTCCATTAATAATTCTGGATTATCATTTTTATTGGCAAAAAAAGCATAAAAAGACAAACCTACATTAGAGCCTTTTTTCTGTATTTTTTCCTTACAAACTTCTATCATTTTGTTTTTAAAAGTCTCCGTCATTTTTGTCCTTCTTCTATAAATATTTGTTATTTATATCACATTAAGCATTAAAAATATAATTAAACTTTTCTTTTATTATTCTTTATAATAAAAAACAAACCCAATAAAATAAACACAAAACCAGGGGCAATAAAAAGACTTGGAATTTCATTAATAAATATTACAGCTAAAACGATTGCAATAAAAGGCTCTAATAATAAAATACTTGTTGTTTGTATGGGTTTTAAATATTTTGATGCTAGGCTATATGTAATAGTTGGAAGCGCGGTTGAAAATATTGAAATTGCAAGTAAATATACCACACTTGAATTTGACACGGTACTTAGATTATTCTCCCAAAAGGTGTCTGCAAAATAAAGAAACAATACTATTCCCATAAAGAATGTACTTATTGCAATACTAAAAGAATGAGGGGCTTTATTTTTTTCGCTCAAAGCTTTATAAATAACAGCGTATAAAGCAAATAACAAAGAAACAAAAAGGGCAAGCACATCCCCTAAGAGTCTTGATGATGAAAGAAGTTCTGTAAAAGTAATTTCATTAAATGTTATTAATAAAACGCCACAAAAAGCAAGAAGAACACCAATAATTTCAAAGCCAGTAACTTTTTCTTTTCTTAAGTACTTATATAAAATCACAAATAAAGGAGAGGTGGTCATAAGAATAGTAACTTCTCCAACAGGAGCTAAAGCAAATGCAAGTGTCCCAAATAAATAACATAAAAACAATACAAAACCCAGTAACCATGTTCTGTAATTATTTAGTTCTCCAAGATACTTACGAATATTTTTCTTTAAAAAAAATACGATAATAAAAAGCGCAAATAAAGAAACACTCAAGCGTATTGATACAATCAACAAGATAGGTAAATCATCTAGTAAATTTATAAATATTCCTGCACTTGCCCATGCAATTATTGTAAAAAGTCCTGCTGCAATACCTATTTTTGTCTCTTTCATACACGCTCCAAAATCTTGTTTGAAAGTATTATATAAAAATTATTTTTTTAAGTATTGTATGAAATTAACATTTTAGAATATTGTCTTGATACTCTTTAGGAGTAAGTGAAAAAACACGCTTAAAAGCTTTATTCAAATGGCTTTGGTCATAAAAACCACTTTGTAAAGCAATATTCAATATCGTTTCATCGCTTCCTAAAAGTTCTCTTGCTTTATGAACTTTTTTATTTAGGATGTAAGAATGAAGGCTTAAATCAAATTCTTTTTTAAACAATCGTATTATATGGCCTTCGCTAATAGAAAACTTTAAAGTAAGTTCTTCTAAGGATACTTTATCTTCCGTATTTTCATCAAGATAATCTTTTATTTTTTGAGCTTTAGTGTAGGTATTATTTTTTTCTTCTTTTGAAACAGTCAAAAATTCTAAAAATAGGTTTCGTATAAAAACAATAAGATCACGTTCTTTTTCTAAATAGCAATCATCACCTAAAAGTTTATCACAAAGACAAAGGAAGTCCTTGTTAATATTTTTTGTCTTAAGTAATACTTTTGAAAGTGCAAGATAATCATCATTGCAAAATAATTCTTTTTGAATTTTTGCACACCAATGTTTATCTAAATGAAGCACATAATCTCCAGAAGATTTTTTATCAAGAACATCCATACAGTGAGCAGAATTTGGATTCAAAAAGGCTATGCTTTTATTGTTTAGTATTTCTTATTGTTTATTTAAAATTAAATTTACTTTTCCTTCTTTAATAGCAATGATAGTAATAAGCTCATGAGTATGGCTTTTAGAACATCCTCTTACTATATTTGCATAACGAAGTTCTACAAAAGGCAAGTTTTTATTTTTAAATATTTTATGTTCCACTAAAAATATATCCTTTCTAAATAAACCTAGGTATGTTTATATTGCCAATACTATATATAAACTTAACCAAAAAAAGATTTAATCCTTCACAAAAAACACATGAGCAACGCTTCAATATTAGTAAAAATTCATCTTCTCTTCTTTTGCATTTTTTAAATAACTCCACTCATAATCTACCAAATAATGTTTTTTTAAAGCTTTTATAACTGTTTTTCTATCAAAGGAATTCAAATTATCATCAATTTCTACTTCATAAAAACCTAATTTTACAAGAATTTGTTTTATATTTTTTTACTTCAATATACATCTTTATTTCCACTTGATGTTTTAGAAGAATAAAAAGAATTAGAAAACATTCCACCGTAACACTAGGCTAAAAAACGGTGTTTTATGTCATATTTAATACTAAAATTACAGTTAAAGGGATAATTTTATAAGTATTTTCTTTCCTTGAAAATAAAAAACTAGAGTATAATTTAAAAGAATAATATTTTATATACTCTTCTTTATTTTCTTTTTCACAACTTAGATGAAGTATTTTATGTTATTTTAATCGGTAAAATTATTTACCTATGGAGGAAAAATAATGAAAGAAAAAATAAATTATAAACTGGGACAGGACAACATTAAAAAGTTTGGTCTTGATTTTCATAATCCAGTATTTATTATAAGTGCTATCTTAATTTTAGTATTTGTAATAGCTACTATTGCTGCGCCTAAAGAAGCAAAAGAGATGTTAGACGGAGCTAAATGGTGGTCAATCAATAATTTTGATTGGTTATTTATGTTTTCAGGAAACATTTTTGTAGTGTTTTGTTTGACATTAATTGTTTTACCTGTTGGAAAAATACGACTAGGAGGAGAGCAGGCAACACCTGAATTTTCGACATTTTCATGGTTTTCTATGTTGTTTGCTGCTGGTATGGGAATTGGACTTATGTATTGGTCCGTTGCAGAACCTGTTGCTTATTATACATCATGGTGGCACACTCCATTAAATGTACTTCCTAATACTCCTGAAGCTAAAGAATTAGCGATGGCTGCTACTATGTTTCATTGGGGATTACATCCTTGGGCTATTTATGCAGTAGTTGGCTTATCCTTAGCATTCTTTTCTTATAATAAAAAACTTCCCCTTACAATGAGATCTGTATTTTATCCCTTATTAAAAGAGCGAATTTGGGGTTGGCCTGGACATATAATTGATATACTTGCGGTATTTGCAACTATTTTTGGTCTTGCTACTTCTTTAGGATTAGGAGCACAACAAGTTTCTTCTGGTCTTAATTTCTTATTCGGTATTGAAAAAGGAGTAAATACTGAAATATATATTATTTTAGGAATTACTGCTTTAGCGGTTGTTTCTGTTGTACGTGGTTTAGAAGGTGGAATCAAAATATTAAGTAAATTCAATATTATACTTGCTTTGGTACTGCTTATATTTATTATTCTAGTAGGTCCTACTTTATTAATCATCACAGGAATAGGTTCAACACTAAGTGATTATGCAACAAATATTTTTGCCTTAAGTAATTTTGTTGGGCGAGAAGATAGCGAATGGTATCATGGCTGGACTGTGTTTTATTGGGCATGGTGGATTGCTTGGTCTCCTTTTGTAGGAATGTTTATTGCAAGAGTTTCAAAAGGTAGAACAGTAAGAGAATTTTTAATTGCAGTTTTATTAATTCCTACTTTTGTAACTGCTATTTGGATGAGTGCGTTTGGATTAAGTGCACTTGAGCAAGTAATTGGAAATGTGGGTGCATTAGCCAATGGAATTACTGATAAATCCTTAGCAATGTTTCAGATGTTAGAAAATCTTCCTTTTTCAAGTATTACCTCTTTTATTGCAATCTTTTTAGTAATTGTATTTTTTGTAACATCTTCAGATTCAGGATCTTTAGTAATTGACAGTATTACAGCAGGTGGAAAACAAGATGCTCCTGTAGCACAAAGAGTCTTTTGGGCTCTTACAGAAGGTTTTGTAGCTATTGCACTCTTATATGTAGGCGGTGCAGATGCATTAAGTGCCCTGCAAGCTGGTTCAATTGCAACAGCCTTACCTTTTACTGTAATATTATTAATTATGACCTATAGCCTTTATAGAGGTTTACAGTCTGAATTAAAAACAAAATAATTACTCTTCTTTGTTTCATGATACTTCTTTAGTATCATGAACAAGTTCACAACTATTTTTAAAACAAAAACACACTAAATTAGTTTTTAACACATTCTTAACAATAAAAAAATATAATTACCTTATATAAAGTAAGAAGGCAAAGAGTGAAAAACAAATTAAAAAAATATTTCAAAGAAAGCATTATCTTTATTGTTGTACTTACAATTGTTTTAAATGCTCTAAGTTATTACCGCTCTCTTGACTTAAATAAAAACAATCTTGAAGAAAAAAGTTTTACTCTTCTTGATAAGAGTGCTTATCTTGTAAAAAATGACAAGCCAGTTTTAGTGCATTTTTGGGCTACTTGGTGCCCTACTTGTAAATTCGAAGCTTCTAATATTGAAGCACTATCAAAAGATTATGAAGTAATTACTATTGCTGTTCAATCAGTCAGTAAAAAAGAAATAGAAAAATATTTAACTAAAAATAACTTATCTTTTAATGTAGTAAATGATGAAAATGGTTTTTATGCAGCTAAATTTAAAATACAAGCCTATCCTACTTCTTTTATTTATAATAAAAACAAAGAATTAACATTCACAGAAGTGGGATACACTACTAAAGCAGGACTTTACTCTAGAATGGCCTTAAGCGAGTAAGTTATTCTACGAAAGAATCAATTGCAGCAGTAACCGTTACTTCTATTAAGGTATTTCCTTCTAAATTTACACCTAAACAAGCTCTTTGGGGCCAATGTTCTGGATTAGCTCCTATCCATTGTGTCCAAATTGCATCCATCTTATTTTTATCTTTCATATTTGCTATAAATACTTGTGAAGATAATATTCTTTCTTTATTGGAATTTAGTTCTATTAAATTATTTTCAATTGTTTCTAGGGTTAATTTTGTCTGACCTTCTATATCAAGACTTAAATCAGATGATGTTGCAACAGTAAAAACCAAATCTTTATATTTTGAAGATTTATTTCTTCCCTTATATTTACCTCTTACTCTCTCAATCATAAGCCTTATCCTTTATTTTTTATCTATTCTATTTATATATTAATTATTAAAGAAGAACCCTTATAAACTTCACATTTTCCTTTATAAAATTCAGTAGTTTGGACCTTCTTTAAAATTGTTTCTAAAGAAATTATTATAACACTTTAAAAATAGGAATGGAAGAAACTAAGTTAAATAATTTTATAATATTATTATACAAGGACATAAAATGGAAAAATTCTCTATTCTTTTGCTTGATGATGTAGAACAAAATATTTATAGTTTAAAAATGATGATAGAAGATAGTTTTGATTTAGATATTTATTCAGCACTTAATGCTCAAGATGCTATAGAATTATTAATCAAGAAGCCTGTTGACTTAATATTAAGTGATATTCAAATGCCAGATATTGATGGTTTTGAATTTTTAGAATACTTAAAAGGCGTAGAAAAAACAAAGAATATTCCTGTTATTTTTATTACTGGAATTTTTGATAACAGTGAGTACAAAAAAAGAGGTTATGATCTAGGAGCCATTGAATATATTTCAAAACCCATAGATGATGTATTATTATCCGCCAAATTAAAAGTATATATAGATCTTTTTGATTTACAAAAACAGCAAGATACAGAGCTTAACAAAAAAGACGAAATATTAATACATCAGTCAAAGATGGCTACCATGGGAGAAATGATTGGAATAATATCTCATCAGCTTAAACAACCTCTTAATGTTATCTCCTTATATTGCAGTGATATAAAACTATCTCATGAATATAATGAAATAAATGATGATTTTGTAAAAGAATTTGATATGAATACAAAAAATCAAATCAACTTTATGAACGATACTATCAATGGTTTTACAAATTTCTTCAATCCCGATAAAGTAAAAAATGAATTTTTATTAAAAAGCGCTTTTGATGAAACCATAGAACTTTTATCTTCACAATTTAAAAACAATAATATAAGTATTCATTGCCATATTACAGATGAAAAAGTATATGGAGTAAAAACAGAATTGGAACAGGTTTTTTTGAATCTTCTTATTAATTCAAAAGATGCCTTTATAGAAAAAGAAATAAAAAACAGAGAAATTCATATTAATGCCCTTACAAAAGATTCTTATACTGTTGTGATATTTGAAGACAATGCAGGAGGAATTAAAGAAGAGAATATTGAAAAACTCTTTGATCCTTATTTTACGAATAAAGAAAAAGGTACGGGTACAGGACTTTATTTAGTAAAATTAATTGTACAAACAAGTTTTCAAGGAAAAGTAAAAGTACAAAATATAGATTCTGGTTTAAAGTTTATATTCTTATTGGCCAATAAAAAAGACTAACTTAAACCAAGATACCCGGTTTTAGTTTTTTTAATTGATCTTCTCTGTGCTCCAATACATCTTTTAAATCTATAATCTTTTTTTTAGACAGTTCTTCATTTTTTTCTAATTTAGAAATAAGGACCAAACTATCTTCTAGTTTTCTTTCAAGTTTATGAATATCAAGAAGTAAGATCTTTTTTTCATCTTTTACTCTTTTAACATCATTAATACTATCTTCTATTTCTTTGTTTTTAATTATTATTCTTTTGTCTAACCTAGAATCAACACTTAATAATTCATTTTCATAAAACTTAATTTGACTGCTTTCATCTAGATGTTTTTGGTTCTCAAGTTCAATACTTTTTTTAAGTTTAAGTATAAGGGCTTCATATTTTTCTTTTTCTATTACTAAATTTTGAATATCATCTTTTGATTTTTTAATTTCACTTGTATTATTCTTAACATTTTCAATAATCTTTTTATGAAATTCTCTTTTTTCATTTACCTCTTTTGTCGATAAAAAACCAATATTTATATACTCAATTTTATCTTCGCTGTATATTTTAAAAATAGTACTGTTTACATAAAAAAAGTCATTTTCTTTATTAAAAAACTTGATATTTTCATTCCAAATTTCATCATTTTTAATATCTTCCCACATAGAAGTAATAAAACCTTTAGCCATGTCTTTATGAATAATATTCTCAAAATCTTCACCTAAAATCTCATTCTCTTCAGCTTTTAGATTCTGTAAAAAATGAGAGTTTGCATAGGTGATTTTTCCGTTCACATCCATTTTTATAATTGCTGCTACATTATTAATGATACTTAGATATTGTTTTAACTCTTTGTTCTTGCTTTCAATTAATTCTTCCAAATAATTTTTTTCACACACTTTTTCGATTTTATTTATTACATCTTGCAAATTGATAGGTTTTATTACATAATGATCGGCATGTAACTCAATCGCTTTTAATAAAAACTCTGTTTCAGTTCTTGCAGTCGTATAAATAATGGCTATATTATTATCAATTTTTCTTATTTTTTCAAGCATTTCTAGGCCATTTAATTTAGGCATATTTACATCAGACAAAATCAAATCAATTCTTGTACCTTCTTTTTTTGATTTTATATATTTTTTATAACGAATGACGGAAAACTTAATCGTGTTATCGGTAGCTTTTTCCATATAGCAGCATTTTGCCTATTGTTTCGCACATTCTTTATGCTGTTGAATTTGTGTTCAACTCATTGATAGAAATATTTAAACAGTACACCAGTAAGATATTGAACAAAATATATATATTTCACTTATACTCATAAATATTGGATTAAATTAATAACAAATAAGTTCATAATAAAAAAAATGAAAATCAGAATCTTCTTCTATCTGCTATTTATTGTTGTGTTTTTTTGCAGTACACCTTTGATGTCACAAGAACAGCGCAACGAGCAATCTGATGTCTTAACCGTTGTGGCAATTGAGAATAACTTGCCGTTTAGTTTCCAGCTGCCTGATGGTACGTTTAGTGGACTATATATTGAATTTTGGGAACTATGGTCTAAGACGAATAATATTCCTATCCGTATAGTCATGGTGTCTTTCGAAGAAGGATTGGCGTTAGTAAAGCAA
>CAJXWI010000013.1 GCA_913062735.1 uncultured Arcobacter sp. | reverse complement strand
TTAAATTACCAGAATTATCAAAGTCAACTCCAGTAACATCTCTTAAGTGTCTAATAACTACATGACGGTATTCACTTTTAGTATTAATACCTGTTCCAATAGCCGTAGCTCCTAAATTAATTTCTTTAAGCAAGGCTTGTGCTTCTCTTAATCTAAATACATCTTCTTCAATCATTACGGAATAGGTTTTAAATTCTTGTCCTAGTGTCATAGGAACTGCATCTTGTAATTGCGTTCTTCCCATTTTTAAAACATTTTTAAATTCTTCTGCTTTATGATCAAAGCTTTTTCCTAAATAACGTAAAGATTCTTTTAATTTGAAAATCAATTCATATAAAGTGATTTTGATTGCAGTAGGATAAGCGTCATTGGTTGATTGTGAACGGTTTACATCATTATTTGGATGTATAATATGATACGCTGACCTTGGATGGCCTAATATTTCTAAGGCACGATTTGCTATTACTTCATTTGCATTCATATTCGTGGAAGTTCCAGCTCCTCCTTGAATAGGATCAACAATAAACTGATCAATGAATTTACCATCAATTATTTCATCACACGCTTGAACAATAGCATCTTTTTGCTCCAAGGATAAATCCCCTAATTCATAATTAGCTAAAGCGCAGGCTTTTTTAACTTTTCCCAAAGATTTAATAAAATTAGGAAACAAAGAAATATTTGTTCGTGTAATATCAAAATTATTCTTAGCTCGCAAACTTTGTATTCCATAATACGCATGAATATCAATATCCATCTCACCTAAAAAATCTTTCTCTACTCTAAATGCATTTTCCATTTTAACCTCAAAATTAATTTATTTAATTACTAAAACAATATGTTTTCAAATGCGATTATATTTAAATCATCTTAAAAATATTCCAAGTACTTGGACTAGTTTTTTTCTTTTTTTATACTTTAAGTTTACAATTTAACGAAATCATAAAAATAAAACTAATGCATTTTGTCTAAATTATGAGGCGTGGGTTGTTTATTGAAATCTAGAGCAACAATCACCATTTCTTCTACAATTAAAATGATTTTATTTGTTGTTTTATTTTTAATTTCACAACGTACAGTAATAGATGTTCTACCAACTTTTACAAGTTCGGTACCCATAATTACAATATCTCCAATATTAGCAATATTTTTAAAAACAACTTCTGACATTTTAACCAAGGCAATTTTGCTTGTTTTTAAAAGATTGGTTGCAAAAATAATAGCTTCTTCATCAATCCAAGCCAAAGCCATTCCTCCAAAAAGAATTCCTGCTGCATTTAAGTGAGGATACATAACCATTCGTTGTGAGGTATATTCCAAGGTGAACCTTTATATTTTTTCTTCTTTATAGAATCATTTATTTAAAAAAATAACTCATAGTGTTTAAGTGTACTTCTAAAAGAATTAAATTCTTTTTGCTTTAAACCTTTTTGTTTTAAAGCAATTTTTACTATTTCTTTATTATACGCAAAAGCATCTTCATCATTAATATATGTTTGAATATCTATCCATTTACATTCAAGTATTTCGTGGGTATCTTGAATATTAATTTCACTGCTAAGCGCTTTTGCAATACATAAAATATACAAATTACTTTTATTAAATTGATGTGGAAAAAAATGTCCCAAAGAAACAATGCTCTGGAATTCTATATCAATCCCTGTTTCTTCTTTTACTTCCCTAATAGCTGCAGAAGTAATTAACTCTCCATCATCAATATGCCCACCAGGTAATTTAAAACCAATATTGGAGTATTTCTCTTTTACCAATAATACTTCATTCTTATTATTAAACACTACTACTCCCACACCTAAAGTATGGTTTGATGCTGTTGGAATAATACAAGTAGAACTTAGTTCTTTTACCAACAAAAGTTTGTCTTTTTCACAGGTATGAAAGAAAAAACCCATCTTTGTCAAAATAGGAATATAAGAAGCTTGTTTGATATCTAAAGGAATCCATAACAATCTTCTTTTTTCTTTTCTTAAGGTATCAAGCAACTCTTTTATATTATTTTCAAAATCCTTTGTATCACAAAATACTTTTTTGTTATCAAGAGTAAAACCATTGTATTTATCTTCTGTTAAGAAGAGTGTTTTATATTGAAGGGCCTCATTTTGCATTTAAATCCTTTAAATATTCATACAGATACAAATCCTGTTTTAACTCTTTTAAGCTTTTAAGTTCTAAGCCTTGTTCAATCCAAGTAATCAAATTTGTATCAATTTTAATGGGTTCTAAGAGTTTGTCTTTTTGCAGAGCGCTTATTTTTTGATGTTGAGTCAATAGTTTCAAATGGGATAATACTGAAGCAAGACCTAAGTCTCTAATTTGAGATACTTCTTCTAAACTTTTACCTTCTTCTAACAAAGAAAACGTTTCTATATAGGTTTTACTTAATTTTTTAAGCTCAACTCTGTCTTTTAACTTATCTTGAAATTCTTCTTTAATGTTAAGGCATAAATTTAAAAATATTTCTCCGTATTTATCATATTTAACCTGTCCAATACCATTAATATCCAACATCTCTTCTTGCGAACTTGGTAGTTTCAAGCAAAGTTCTTTTAGTGTTTTATCTCCAAAAATAACATAAGCAGGTACTTCTTTTTCATTGGATAACTCACGTCTTAAGTTTCTAAATTTTTCAAATAATTCTTCATCAAAAGATAGTTCTTCTTCAATACTTTCTTCTTTAACACTTTGTCCCATCTTATCCGAATCAATAAATACTTTTTCTTTGGATTTTAAAATATCAAAAGCAATATTTGATAATTTTAAAACGCGGTATTCTCCCAATGAAAGAACTTCCGTATCAATAAGCTTATCTGCAATAGCAATCCATTCATTCTTATTTTTATGCTCTCCAATTCCATAAACAGAGAGTTTATCATGATTCATATCTAAGAGTTTTTGATTTTTTGAAGCCCTTAAAATATCAATAATATGATTTAAACCAAAGCGTTGCTCTGCTCTGTAAATACAAGAAAGTAATTTTTGAGCATCAAGAGTAATATCAATTTGCTCCACTTCTTCTTTGGTACAATTATCACATGATTTTAAACATTCATCTATTTTATCATCAAAATATGAAGCAATAATAGTATGACGACAATTATTAGAAATACAATATCTGTACATCTTTTCTAATTTATCTAACGCTGTACTTTTATAGGCATTATCTAAACCGTCATCTATTTGTATTTTTCGTTTAATTTCATCACTTTTAGAATACAATAAGTGAACATAAGACAAATCTCCATCTCTTCCAGCACGCCCTATTTCTTGATAATAATTCTCTAGCGTTTTAGGCATAGAAGTATGAATAACAAATCGTATATTGGATTTATCAATTCCCATTCCAAAAGCAATGGTAGCAACTACTATATCAATTTTTTCATACACAAAATCATTAAAAACTTCATTTTTAATCTCAGCACTTAAACCTGCATGATAGGCTTTAGCTTTATATCCATGTTCATTTAAATATTTAGCCGTTGCTTGCGTTTCTTTTCTAGTAAAGGTATAAATAATACCACACATACCTTTGTGAGCTTTTAAAAAAGATAAAATCTGATTCTTTCCATTTGATACTCGTGGTTTACATGAAATAATTAAATTATCCCTCTTTGTTTTGGCTCTGAATTCTTTTGCATTGTTTAAACGTAAAGATGTTTTCATATCTTCTTGTACTTTATGCGTAGCTGTTGCTGTAAATGCCGCAATAGAGGTATCAGGAAAAAAATGTTTTAATCTGTCAAGATTTCTATACTCTGCTCTAAATTCATGCCCCCAAGCAGATACACAATGGGCTTCATCTATTACAAAATAATTAATATCAATTCTTTGTAAAACACTCACAAAATCATTAGAAGTAAAACGCTCAGGGGCAACATAAACAAATTTTAATTCATGCTTTAATAAAGCTTGTAAAACTTCATTGTTTTCATTAGGCGTTTGAAGGGAGTTTATCATAGAAGCTTTAATGTTTAAATCTTTTAAAGCTCTTACTTGATCTTGCATTAATGCAATTAAAGGAGAAATAACAACAGTAACACCTTGCATTAATAAAGCAGGCAATTGATAACAAAGAGATTTTCCGCCACCAGTAGGAAGAATAGTAAGTACATCTTCTTTTGCAATTATAGCATCAACAACATCTTCTTGAAAAGAGCGAAAGGCCTCATGGCCAAAGGTATTTTTTAATATTTCATATTTATTTAACATCAGAAATTTTAACATAATATGATTAAAGATAAAGCTTAAAATCTTTTGTTTTAAAGAGGTAAATGCTCCTGCCAAATATTTGCCATGGCAGTGGCTTGTTTATTTGAATCACTGGTTTTTGAGCGTTCATTTCTATTTAAACAAAAAATTTTATCCTCATTAAATATTGAAGAAGCAAACTGCCTTCCACTGCTGATAATAGTGCTTGTTTTTTTTATTCTGATTTTGCTAAAGTTTTCAAAAGCTTTGTTAATATTAAGGGAATTTTGTTTTAAACACTTAGCAATATGCCAGGCATCTTCTAAGGCTTGACAAGCGCCTTGTCCAGAAGTTGGCAATGCAGCATGTGCACAATCACCTATTAAAATGACATTGTTTTTATGCCACTTAGAAAGGGGGTCATGATCATGTACATATATTTTATTAATAGTATCATTTTGTGAGTTTTGGATAATATCCGAAATATTTGAAGGCCAATCTTTAAATGCATTGAGCACTTCACTCTTGTATAAAGAAGGTTTTTTTGGCTTTATTTTCGAAGAAGTACTTCCAGCAGCCCAATAAGCAAGATGCTTAGAAATAGGTACGATTCCAAAACGTTTGCCTATTCCCCAATAATCACTTACACTTAAGTCAGTAAAAATTTCATTTTTGCTTTTAATAATTCCCACCCAGTTTATAAAGCCTTGATACTTAGGTGTATTATCTCCACTTACATATTCTCTAGCAAGAGAGTTCATTCGTCCATCAGCACCAATAATAACATCGGCTTCTTTTATTTCATTATTAGAAAATTTCACACTTGCAATATTATTTTGTGTAACAAAAGAAAGTAAATCATGATTAAAATGTATTGGAATTTTCATTTCAGTAATTTTATTATTTAAAATATGCATTAAATCAGCTCTAAGAATAGATAAACTAGGATAAGACATAAGCTCATTGATTGTATTTATATCCATTGAACCTAAGGATTCACCTTCCTTGGTAAAACGATTCATTGAGCTTACTTTCCCTGATACTTTAAGGACAGCAGGTAAAAGATTTAATTTTTCTAGAATATTTGAGGCATTGGGCCAAGATACGATACCTGCCCCCATATCGGATATAGAAGAATTTCTTTCATATATTTCTACATTAAAGCCTTGAAGTTTTAAAGATATTGCTGTACTTAAACCAGCAATTCCTGCTCCAATAATAAGTATCGTCATCTTCTTTGCCTTAGTGTTTTAGTCTCTTGTATTCATCATCCAAATTGAAAAAATATCCAAATACTGCCAGAAAGATTCTTTTAATTCTTCACTTAAATTCGTATCTTCTAAAATTGTTGCATAGGCTTCTAACCAGATAACTCTTGCTGCTTGATCAATTTTAAAAGGAGAATGTCGTGCTGCCATCATTGGTCTTCCTCTGTTTTGATCAAAATGTCTTTGACCCCCACAAATTTGAATAAAAAAATCCGATGCATGTTTTATTGCCATTTCAATTCCTGCATCATTGGGTGGGAATAAGTCTTTTATTTCTGAGTGTCTTAATATTTCATAATGTTCTTTAGTCAAGGCTCTCATTCCATCTTCACCAAGAACATTTAAAATTTCTGGGTTTGGTAGAGTAACATTGGGTCTAACCCCAACTGTACCTTGTGTAATTTTATATTCCATAATTAACCTTTTTTTGTTCAAATAATTTTCTTCAATATAGCAAATACTTTGTATTTTTTGCATTAAATTATTGATATTTTTGTTTTACTTTTTATCCCAAGCTATAATTGCCCATTCTACGTAAGTATCTTCTTTTTGAATTTTTATATTACTGTGATAATATTGTTCTAAAAGATTTTCTTCTTCTTGATTTAATGTTCCCAAACTCCACGCAACAGAAATAAGGAAATCTTCAAAATTCTTATACCCAATATTCCTGCCTTCACTTTTAATAAAATTTAAAGAAGCATTAATTCCCATATTATATAAGATGTTTAAAATATATATGTAATCAGGTTTTTTATTAATCTTTTTATTCAAGGCTTTTAAAATATCCAAGCTTAAAAAACTTCCTCCTACTTTATAAGAAAGTACAACTTTTTTAAGCGCTTGATTATTGAGTTTTTCTAAGGCTTCTTGCATATTTTTTACTTCCATTGAACGTGAAGCAATCACTAAGTCTGCTTTAGGAACATTTTCCCAAGCATCGTACCAAGACAGATTAAAGTTTTTAATATTTGTGCATTTTTCTTTTTGTGCATTTTTCTTTAATAGTTCTAACATTTTATTTGAAAAATCCAAACAGTAAACATTTTGAAGTTTTTTTGATAATAAAAGAGATAAATTTCCTACCCCACACCCTATATCTAAAGAAGAGTTTATACCCTCTAGATTTATATGATTTAAAAAATTTTGATTGTAAATTGATTTATGAATATTTTTATTCATGGAAGGGGCTTTATTGTTCCAAGCCTCTTTATTTTTGGCTTGGAAAGTAGTTTTATTCTTTTGTTCTATATACATTTCATTAAAATTAATTGTTTCAATTTGCATAGTTCTCTTTTATTTTTTAAATATTTGAAAGCCTATCATTGGATAATGTTATTTTATGTTTATACATATTGGCTTTAATTAAGATATCTGAATATTCAACTGGATTGTTGTATTTATCAAAAGAGAGACGGTGTAAAGATAATAAAGCATCTCTTTCACTAATACCTAGTTTTTGTGCGTCTGTTTTGCTGGCATTTTTAGCTTCTACTGTTTCTTCTGCATTATAAAATTCAATTTTATATTCATCTTTTAAAAAGGTATATAAAGATTCAATTTTAAAACGTTCTTCTATATTAGGTACCAAATCAAAATCTAAATAATTACACATCAAAGCAAAAGGAACATTATTTAATAAACGTATACGTTTGATACATAATAATTTAGAGCATTTTAGTAAATCTTTTACGTAATGCTCCCCCTCAATAACTAGAAAGTGCAGAGATTCTGTTTTAATAATATCTTTTTGTTTCGCAAGTCTTTGTGTTAAAGAACCAATAGAATTCGCATCGTATAAAATTTTATGTGCTTTGACAAAGGTACCTTTCCCTTGTTTACGCTCTAAAACATTCTCTTTTTCAAGCACTTCAATTGCTTTTCTAACCGTAATACGGCTAACTTCATACTGTTTTTCTAACCTAATCTCAGCAGGGATCATGTCCCCAACTTTATAATTCTCTTTAATATCTTTTAAGAGTTTATTTTTTAATTGTGTATATAAAGGTATACCATTTTTATGAAACAAATTATATGTCCTTGCATTCTAAATAAAACTGTTTTTGTTATGTTGTATTGACATTATAACCTATTATACATTGAAACAATGTTTTTGTTATTTTTCTTAAGATTTTATGCTTAAGCTTTTATCAAAGCACTAATGTTTTTAGCTTCATTTCTAATATCCTCTAAAGACATCGTTTTTGTATTAACCATCCATGATCCACCTAAACACACAACATTTTTTAAGCCTAAATATTCTTTAAAATCTTTTTGCCCTATTCCACCTGTTGGGCAAAATGAAACATCTTCAAAGATATTTGCATAGGCTTGAAGCATTTTATATCCACCTGAGTTTCCTGCATGAAAAAACTTTTGGAAAAAGATTCCTTCTTCCATTAAAGCAATAATTTCACTGGGAGTTGAAGCACCTGGCAAATAATCCAAATTCAAACTTTTTGCTTCTTGAATTAGCGTTTTGGTAGCTCCAGGGCTGACTGCAAAAGTACATCCAATATCTTGAACTTGTTTCAATTGCTCTTTTTTTACAATTGTTCCAGCTCCTACATTAGCAGAAGGAAACTCTTTTGCAATAGCTTCTATACAAGCTAAGGCATTTGGAGTTCTAAGCGTAATTTCCAGATTTGTTAAACCTTCTTGTACTAATACTTCTGATATTTTTAAACTTTCTTTTACATCATTAAATGTTAATACAGGAATTACAGGTGAATTTTTAAAGTTCTTAATCATTTTTATCCTTTGGCATAATTGCGCCTTTATGCATTATTACTTTTGCAGCTAGTTTTTTGGCTTTTTTTATAGATTTATTAATACTTTTTTCTTTTAATCTTGACGCTAGGTATTGTCCATTAAAAGAATCTCCTGCTGACGTTGAGTCAACAATATTTTTTAGTTGTTTTGTTTTTTTATGAACAGTAACTCCCTCATAATGACAAACAATATCTTCTTTTCCACAGGTAATTATAATTTCTTTTATTCCTGCTTCTAAAGATTTTTTAATAATATCAGAAGGCGTACTTGCTCCCCATAAATCAATCTCATCATCAATTGAAGGCAAAAAGATATCCGTATAATTAACTACTTGATTATAGATTCTTCTTGCATCGTCTTGATTTTTATACAAGCGTGGACGATAATTTGAATCAAAAGCAATTTTAACACCGGCTGCTCTTGCTTTTTTAATGATTTTAAAGAGGTTATCTCTTCCTTTTTCACTCATAATTGCTAATGTAATCGCTGAGAAATAAATCAAGTCAAAACTTAATAAATCTTTTGATAATTTATCTAAGCTTTGTGTTAAAAACAATTCTTTTGCAGCTGCTTGACCTCTCCAATAATCAAAACTTCGTTCACCATTATTTGTATCTATGATGTATAAACCTGGATTTTTATCTTTTAATCTGTCTACGTAAGTTGTAGCTAAATTCTCTTTATGAAAAAATTCTAACATTTGTGAAGAACGTGTATCTTCACCTAATACGGTAATATATTCTACTTTGGCATTTTTCAACGATCGTTTTAAATACACGGCACAATTAAAAGTATCTCCTCCAAATGTTTGTTTATATGAGCCTTTTTTATCTTGGTACAGCTCTACCATACATTCGCCTATTACTGCTATCTTGATCATTCTTTTATTTCCTTATACTTTTCTATTTATATTCTAATAATGGATTTTACTACGAATACGCTCTTTACTTAAATTCTTAATTTCTACAAATTTATTTTTAAAATACCGACACTTTTTCTCCCATTTCTACAACAGGATATTCTATATATGACATATTATAGGTATTTAAATATAATGTATTTAATTTGTTATGTTATCTTATCATTATAATCATTAAGTTTTCTATAAGTAATTAATAAAATCAGTTTATTTTCATGTCTTTAGTATAAGCAGAATAAAAGATTTGTATTAAACTAAATTACATCATCAAAAGAACATTTAAAAATAACTCTTCCTATAACTTTAAAATCACCTAAGTCTTCAACTGAAATTTCAAAGGTTTCATATTTATCATTATCAGAAATTAATCTTACTTTTTTATTTACAGGATTTACTTGTATTCTTTTAATATAGGTTCTGTTTTTATAAACTACTAAATACATAATACTATTATATAATTCTTCATCTTCTGCAAAAGTTGAAATAAAGACTTTGTCCCCATTGTTAATAGTAGGACTCATTGAAGAACCAACAACGGTAACCATTTTTAGCTCATCCAATTTTTCGCCTTCTGCAAAACGATCAATTATATTTTGGGATACAGATAAATAATGCTTGTCTTTTAAATGTTCTTCTACTGCTAAAATATCAATATGTTTATGTTCTTTATTAACAAAAGAGTTAATTACAACATTCTCATCTTTAGTTTCTTGTCCATACAGATTTTCATTTTTAACGCCTGCAAGTAACCAATCTAGCGAGATACCTTTTTTAAGACATAATTCAATTAATAATTCATAAGGAATTTTTTCTCTTCTTATCCATGTTGAAAAGGTTGCATAATTTACTTCAAGCAAATCACTTAAATCTTTTGATTGGCTTACATTAAAATATCGCATCAACCTTTCTATAATTGCAGAAAAATGGGTTTTATTTTCATTATATGACTCTATTATTTTCATTTTAACCTCTTTTAAACTATTTTATATTCGTATTGTACAATAAAAAGTGTAATAATGAAACAATATGAATATTTTTTATTTGAAATATTCACAAAGTAATATTTTATTCAATTTTAATGCAATAATTTAGAATGTTATTTAATATATTCAAATTTTACACTTTTTTATACATTACTGCGAAATTTTGAATATATTTTATAACAAAATTTATAAATATGAATAATAATTCAATATTAATTATTCAATATTAATTTTGAATTTTTATTTTATATAGATTAAGGAGTAAAAATGGGAACAAGTACAAAACAATTCTTCGGAAAAATAAGTGCAGGAATTAGTAAAATAAATGCATTTGTCATTGTAGTTTTAATGATGATTTTGGTTGTTGATGTATGGATTGGTGTTTTAGACAGATATGTATTTGGTTGGGAGATTGCATGGATTGAGGAAATGGCTCGATATTTTATGATATGGGCTGTTTTATTGGCAGTTCCTTGTGCTTTAGCCAAAAGAGAGCATATTGGTTTATTTTTAGTCTTAAATAAAATGCCAAGAGTTTTAAGAGTTCCAGTATTAGTGATATTAGACATTATCACTTTTATTTTCTTTCTTATTATTTTTATTTATGGGCTTGATTTTGCAAATAGCGGTGCATCTAAATACGTAGATTCTATTATTGGAGTAACAATGTTTATCCCTTATTTAAGTATTCCTACTTTTGCTTTTATTTCTTGCTTACAAGTTATATGTACAGGAATAAGGGATTTTGGTGATATTCACGTTTATGATTTGGATGAAAAAGCACAAAGGAGTTTTACATGATAGTTTTATTTACTTTTTTTGGACTTTTAATTTTAGGCTTAAGAATAGGTGTTGTTGTAGGAATTAGTGGAATTGTTGGAATTATGACCATTTCTGGTTTTGATTTTATGTCTATTGTTCCACAAAAGATATTTAATGGTTTGAATCTTTTTCCATTTTTAGCAATGCCATTTTTTATTTTGGCAGGTGAAATTATGAATCACATTGGAATTACAAGCAAAATCATTGCATTTGCAAATGTACTTGTAGGGCATAAACCAGGAGGTTTAGCTCATGCTAATATGATTTCATCAGTATTTTTTGCAGGCGTTAGTGGAGCTGCTACTAGTGATGCGGCTGCTTTTGGAAGAACATTGGTTCCTGCAATGGTAAAAGCAGGTTATGATAGACCCTTTGCTTGTGCAGTAACAGCAGCTGGTTCTATCATAGGTCCCACCATCCCTCCTTCTGGCTTAATGGTTGTATATGGTTCTTTAATGGGAGTATCCATTGGTGGTTTATTTGCAGCAGGAATACTTCCTGGTATCTTAATTTGTATTGTTTGTATGATGGTAATAACCGTTGTTGCAAAACGTAGAAAATTTCCAATTGCAGAAAATAGAGCTACCTTTAAAGATGTTGTTCATGCTTTTAAAGAAGCCTACTTAGCACTTATTATGCCTTTGATTATCTTAGGTGGAATTATATTTGGAATTTTTACGCCAACTGAAGCTGCGTCTATTGCAGTTGCTTATGCTCTAATGTTAGGTGTTATTGTTTATAAAAATCTTAGTTTTAATGTTTTATGTTCAATCATTTTAAATACCTCAAGAATTTGTGGAGTAATTTTCTTAATTATTGCATCTGCTTCAATTTTGGGCTGGTACTTAAGTTTTGAACAAATTCCACAAGCTTTGACAACGGCAATTATTGGAATTACGGAAAATCCCTATTTGATTTTATTACTAATTATTGTGTTTTTATTAGTAGTAGGAATGATTATGGATATTACAGCAATGTTGATTATTTTAGCACCGATTTTGGTACCAATTACTGCAAGTATTGGAATTGATCCCCTGCATGCAGGAATTATTTTTGTACTTGCATTAAACATATCACTTATGACGCCCCCTATAGGAGCTTGTCTCTTTGTATTATCTTCTGTTACAGGAGAGAAAATGGAGCGAATTGCTGCTAGTTTATGGCCTTTCTTGATTGTAGAAATAGCTGTTTTATTTTTATTTGCGTATTGGGCAGATTTTGCATTGTTTATTCCAAGATTATTAGGCTTTTTATAAATGAGAAAAATACTTTTGTAAGGGAGGACATATTTAACTTGAAAAGAAATTGTGAAGCATGAGAAAATACACATGCTTGAAAAAAAATAACAAGGAATATAAAATGAAAAGAATAGTAACTAGTATATTATTAGCAGGACTTATGGTAAGTGGTGCATATGCACAAAAAACAATTAAATTTGCACACGATAATAAAGAAGACGTATTTGAAAATCCAGCACATGCATTTGCTGGAACATTTAAAAGTATCGTTGAAACTGCAAGTAATGGAGAAATTAAAGTTGAGATTTATCCATCTAATCAATTAGGTTCATCAAAAGAACATTTAGCAATGACACGACAAGGAATTGTACAAGCAACAATAACAAGTGTTGGAGCAATGGCTTCTTCATATCCAAGAATTGGAATTATTGACTTGCCTTTTGCATTTAATTCTTATGTTGCTGCCTACAGTGTTTGGGATGGTGCTTTTGGAAATGCAATGGCTATAGATATGGAAAAAGAATTAAAAGATGTAAAAGTACTTGGGTTTCCAGATACGGGTGGTTTTTTTGGAATCACGAACTCTAAACGTGCTATTAAAACATTAGAAGATTTTAAAGGTATTAGAATTAGAACGATGACACTTGCTTCACATCAAAAAATACTTAATTCATTAGGGGCACAGGCTTATCCATTATCTTGGGCTGAAGTATATACGGGATTACAAACAGGAGTTATTGATGGTCAAATGAATCCAATTCCAACAGTAAGTTTTGCAAAATTTTATGAAGTACAAAAATACTTAACAGTAACAAATCATTTATTCACTCCTTATACTTTCACTATGAATAAAAAGTTCTACAACACTTTAAGTAAAGATGAAAAAAGAATTATTAATCGTGCAACACGAGCAGGGATAGTTGCAGGACGTGGTGTTTCATTAGCAATTGCAAATTCTGATTCAAGAGGTTTAGCTTTTTTATCTAAAAAAATGAAAGTTTCTTCTTTGAGCCAAAAAGAATTAGACAGAATGAGAGCCGTTTCTCAACCAGCTGTTAAAAAACTAATTGAAGAAAAATACGACGATAAAGCAAAAGAACTTTTAGGTGTTTATATCCAAGAAGTTGATAAAGCAAATACTAAATACTAAAATATAGGCATATCTTTTTAGATATGCTAGTATTTTTAACCTACGAATACTTCTCTCTTCTTCCTTAAATAATAAGAACAAGCTTTTTTACACTTTTTACAATAATATTCAATATGTTTATTATTGTTAGCAGTAATCTTCATAATAATAAATATCAATTAGATATACTACAAAATGAATTTAATATTCTTAAATTAAGTTTCATAATGACACACTTGCTTCATTTATTTGATATTATATTCAATTTACTAGATAAGTTCTAAATTTGATGTCATAATTGAATATATATTTAGAATTAGATATTCATTTAATAGTTTTTTTTAAGTTGAACAAAAATTCTGAACCGATATAATATTTAAAAGGATAGTTATGAAGAATAACAAAATTAAGTCTTTTCATTTTACAGAGGTTATTGTACCTGCAAAAGAAGGTATGATTTCAAGTAAAAGTATAAATAAACCCTTGCATATGTTACCTGTAATAAAAAAAGCAAGTGATGGATGGTCTGCACAATTTGATGAACTTCCTAAGTTAATTGTAAGAATGGAATTAGAAAATGGAATTATAGGTTTTGGTGAGTTTTATAGAGACCATAACATGGACTTAGTTAAAAGTATTGCGCAATCACTTATTGGCGTTGATTTAAATGATTTATCATTAAGAAAACTTCCTATTGGTTTATACAGAGAATATGATGGCTTTGAATGTTGTATTTGGGATGCTTATGCAAAATCACATGACTTAAGAGTAGTTGATTTATTAGGAGGCCCTTTACAAGATAAAGTTAAAGTAGGTTCTTGGTCTTCTCATAGAGAAGTAAGTGAAGTAGGAGCAGTTGCTAAGAACTTTGCAGATATGGGATATGACTCTATTAAATTTAAAGCTGATTTAGAAGATGATGTAGTAGCAACTTGTGAAGAAATCAAAAAAGCAGCACCTGATATGACAGTAATTTTTGATCCCAATCAACGATGGGAAAACTTAGGTGAAACTAAAAAAATCGTAAGAGATTTAGAAAAAGTAGGAAATGTTTTTTGTTTAGAAGATCCTATGCCTTTTTGGATGATTCAAGATTACGCAAGTTTAAGAGAATTTACTGATATTAAGATAGTTAGACATGTCTCTTTACCTTATATTTATCAAGGTCAAAGAATTCATGATGTAATTAATATCTTAAATCATAGATCAGCGGATGGTTTTAACTTTAATGCAGGACTTGCAAAATTTCAACAACAAGACTTAATTGCAAATGCAGCAAATATGTATTCTTGGCATGGAAGTGAAATTGATTTAGGAATTTTAGAGGCTATGTATGTACACCAAGGAAGCGCAACGCAAAATTGTAT
>CAJXWI010000012.1 GCA_913062735.1 uncultured Arcobacter sp. | reverse complement strand
GGCGGATAGTGTGATTGATTGTGGGACTGATAAATCATCAATAGTTCACGCATTTTATAAAGTATATTCGTCAAATTTGGTTGATATATTAAAAAATACAAAAAATCCATATGGTGATGGAGGAGCAAGTAAAAAGATTAAGGAAACTATAAAAAGTTTTTCTTTAAATAATTTACTCAAGAAGTCTTTTTATGATATAAGATTAAATAAGGAAAATATGTGAGAACAAGAATAATTGCAAAACTAGATGTAAAGCCGCCGTATGTAGTAAAGCCTGTTCATTTTGAAGGTCTTAGAAAAATGGGGTTGCCCATAGAGCTTGCTGAAAAATACTATAAACAGGGTGCTGATGAAGTTGTGTATATAGATATTGTTGCTTCTTTATATCATAGAGAAATAATATTTGACGAGATTGAAAAAACTGCTAATAAATTATTTATTCCATTTGGTGTTGGTGGCGGAGTTCAGAGTATTGATGATTTTTCCAAATTATTTCATCTTGGAGCAGATAAAGTTATTATAAATACTTATGCAACTCAAAGAAATCCAGAAATTATAAATCAAGCCGCGCAAATTTTTGGTAATCAAGCTGTAGTAGTAAATATAGAAGCCAAAAAATGGGATAATTGGTATGAATGTTATACTGACTGTGGCAGAATTCAAAGTGGAAGAAATGTATTAGAATGGGTTAAAGAGGTTGAACAAAGAGGTGCGGGTGAAATATTATTACAATCAGTAGATCAAGATGGATTACAGAGAGGTTTTGATTTTGAGTTATCAAAAAAAGTTGTTGATAGTGTAAATATACCTGTTGTAGTATCCAGTGGAGCAGGAAAATTAGAAGATATAAAAAAATTAATAAACTATGCTAATCCGAGTGGAGTGGCAATAGCTAGTTTACTTCATTATGATAAGTATACTATCAACGAAATAAAAGAATATTTGAGAGAAAATGGTATTGAGGTGTCTAAATGAGTAATATAATTGGAATAATAAACTATGGAATTGCTGGAAATATTCATAGTATTAAAAAAGCTATTGAAAAAGCCAATGGTATTGTAAAAATTGTTAATACTAAAGAAGAATTGAATAGTGTAGACAAAATAGTTATTCCTGGAGTAGGGAGTTTTAAAGATGCTATGTCTGAACTTATAAATGATGATTTATTATATACATTAAAAGTAGTTATTAAAACTAAACCAACTTTAGGAATATGTTTAGGGATGCAAATATTGTCAACAATTGGATTTGAATATGGAAAAACAATGGGTTTAAATGCATTTAATGCAGAAGTTATACCTATTAAGGTTGAAGCAAAAGTTCCACATGTGGGTTTTAATAAAATTGATATAATAAAACCAAATAGCCTTTTAAAGGGTTTAGAGAATGAAGAATTTTATTTTATGCATTCATATGAAGTAGTTAATTTTCATGATGTTTTATCAACAACTACTTATGAAAATCATTTATTTGTTTCTTCTATTAAAAAAGATAATGTTTATGGAGTACAATTTCACCCTGAGAAAAGTCGTGAAGCTGGAATAAAATTATTTAAAAACTTCATTGAATTATAGGAATAAAATATGATTGAATACAAAGACACACAAAATAGATATAATTTACCATCAGAAGTAAAATACTGTACCAAATGTACAATATCAAATCAAAGACCTAGAATTACATTTGATGAAAATGGAGTATGTGCTGCATGCCAATATTCAGAATTTAAAAACTCTAAAATTGATTGGGTATTACGAGATAAAGAATTAGAAGAATTATGTGATAAGTATAGAAGAAATGATGGTTCATATGATGTAATTGTTCCATCAAGTGGAGGAAAAGATAGTGCTTTTACGGCTTATCAATTAAAATATAAATATGGTATGAATCCGTTAACAGTTACTTGGTCTCCTCATCTATGGACAAAAGATGGATTTGATAATTTTCAAGAGCATATACATGTTGGAGGGTTTGATAATGTGTTAGGTACACCAAATGGTACGGTTCATAGAAAGTTAACAAAAATATCTTTCGAAGTATTAGGAGATCCTTTTCAACCATTTATTTATGGACAAACACATTATCCAATGCAAATGGCATTGAAACATAATGTATCATTAATTATGTATGGAGAAAATGGTGAAGTAGAATATGGTGGTAATATGAAAAATGCTTTTAAACCAAATAGAGATTGGAAAAATGGACATAAAGAACAATATTTCTCAGGACTTGCTCCCGAAGATCTACTCGAATATGGCATTACTTCAAATGATATTCTACCTTACATGGCACCAGATAATGAGAAACTTGAGAAACTAGGCTTAGATATTCATTTTTTTGGATATTACAAAAAATGGGTACCTCAAGAGCTATATTATCATGCGGTTGAATATACTGGTTTTAAACCTAGATATGCTCGAAATGAAGGTACTTATTCTAAATACGCTTCATTTGACGATCAAATTGATGGGTTTCACTATTATTTATCATATATTAAATTTGGAATTGCAAGAGCTACTTCCGACTCAGCACATGAAATCAGAGATGGTCATATATCTAGAGAGGAAGGCATAAGTTTAATTAAACGATTTGATGGAGAATTTCCCAAGGAACATTTTCAGACATTTTTAAAATATTGTGATATTACAGAAGAATATTATTATGAAGTAATAGATAGTTGGAGATCTCCTCATCTTTGGGAAAAAAAATCTGGTAATTGGGAATTAAAAAACCCAATCTGGAAAGAAAATAAATAATGAAAGATATTATAGATATTATTGTAACAGAAAAAGCTTCTATCATTGAAGTTCTTAAAATTATAGATAAAAGTTCTAAACAAATAGTTTTGGTGGTTGATAATCATGAGAAATTATTAGGAACTATAAACGATGGGGATATAAGAAGGGCATTACTTAATGATGTATCTTTAACAGACACAATTGAAAATATTTATTTTGATACTCCCACAGTTGCATATTTGAATAATACAAGAGATGAAATTATTAATATCTGTACAACTAAAAAGATTCATCAAATACCAATAGTTGACAATAACGGAAATTTGATAGGACTAGAAGTACTAGATGAGCTGATTTCAAAACAATCAAAAACATATAAAGTTGTTTTAATGGTTGGTGGACTTGGAACAAGATTAAGACCCTTGACTGAAAATATACCCAAGCCTATGTTAAAAGTTGGTGATAAGCCTATTTTGGAAACAATCATTGGAAAATTTGTAAGTTATGGTTTTACAAATATTATTTTGTGTGTGAATTATAAATCCGAAGTTATTAAAGATTATTTTGGTGATGGTAGAGATTTTGGTGTTAATATTGAGTATATCTTAGAAGATAAGAGAATGGGTACAGCTGGAGCACTTAGTTTACTGAAAAGTAAACCAGAGGAAGCATTTTTTGTGATGAATGGAGATTTACTTACAAATGTAAATTTTGAGCATTTACTTGATTATCATAACGAAAACAATTCTCTTTCTACAATGTGTGTTAGAGAGTATGATTTTCAGGTTCCCTTTGGTGTCGTAGAAATTGAAGATGGTAAAATTTACTCAATTAAAGAAAAACCGATACATAAGTTCTTTGTAAATGCAGGTATTTATATGTTGTCCCCCGAAATTTTTCAATATTTACCCGAAAATGAATTTTACGATATGCCTACACTTTTTGAAAATATAATTAAAAAGGGACACAATACTACTTCTTTCCCAATAAGGGAGTATTGGCTAGATATTGGTAGAATAGAGGAATATAATAAAGCAAATAATGAATATTCAAAGGTTTTTAGTGTATAAAAATAAAACTTTTTTAGCTATTATTCCTGCACGTGGAGGAAGTAAAAGAATTCCAAAAAAAAATTTACTAGATTTAAATGGTAAACCCTTAATTGCATATAGTATTGAAGCTGGACTTAATAGCAAATATATTGATAAAGTTATAGTGACAACTGATAATACAGAAATTATAGATGTCTCCCGAACGTTCGGAGTAGATAGTATTAAAAGGCCGGACAATATTTCTGATGATACCGCTTCAACATTTGAGGCAATTAAACATACTATAGAAAAAATCGATTATTTTGATTATGTTATACTTTTGCAACCTACTTCACCTCTTCGAGATAAAAATCATATAGATGAAGCAATTGAATTACGTGAAAAGAAAAATGCAGATGCAATTATATCTGTAAGTGAAATGACTCATAATCCACTCTGGTCAAATACTTTACCTAAAAATCTTAGTCTAGTAAATTTTTTGGATGATAATATAAAAAATCTTAGAAGTCAAGACTTGAAAAACTATTACATGCTAAATGGGGCAATATATATATGTAGAATTGATAAATTACTAGATGAAAAAACTCTGTTTATTCAAAATAATATCTTTGCGTATGAAATGAAAAGAGAGGACTCAATAGATATAGATGAATATATCGATTTTAAATTGGCAGAGGTTTTAATGAATGAAAAAAAGTGTTTATAGTAGAGTAGAAAATTTATACAAAATACATGAAATTTATTTTTCACAACTTGAAAAAGATTTTGAAAAAGATTTTTCTATTGGGTCTCAAATTATTAGAGATACTATTAAAAGAATGCTTGTTGAATCATTTGATTCCGGACAAAAAGAACATTTGCAAAATCGTACATCTTTTCTTAAGAGTTTTTTGAATTATTATCTAGTCATGTTTTATTTTTTGTTTTTGAGTATATTTGGAAAAAGAAAAATGATTAAACAAAAATTTGATCTGTTACTTGAAAATTGGTCAGGTAATAATTTTGAACCTTTTTATGAAAGAATTTATGAAAAGTTTGTAAATAAATATAATATTGGAATACTTGATGTTAATAAAGAGTTAAAAGAAGATTTCTTCCCTGCCAAAAGTACTATAATTAGTAAAAACTCTAATCATAAACATTTTTATTCTAATTCTGTAAGTTATTTGATAGTAAGAAAAGAATTTACTAAATTTTTTAAATATAGAAATTTATCTTTATCCTCAAATATAGATTTTGTAAATATTTCGTTAAGATTATTAAGGTACATAGCTGTGTATAATACTGACACAGAGAATCTAAAAGCAGAATTTTTAATCAGTGCTTCTGACAATCATTATAATTCTTTAAGATACTTTATCTATAAAACAAATGGAATTAAAAATATACTATTAATACAAAATGGTATACGAAGTGGACATATGAGTAATAGTAGTGGAGACATGTATACGTACTGTGATTATTATTTAGGTTTTGGGGATCAAACTATATCTTCTCAAAAAGGTATGGTATGCAAATATAAACTTTCAATGGGATCCTTAAGACTTTACAATAATACTTACAGTATACATTGTAGCAATAAAAATGAAAATGAAATTATTTTTATTGAACAGTTAGCACTTTTAAAGACAGAAGATTATAATTATGAAACATACCTATATATAATAGATATGTTATGTAACTTTGCTAAGGAGTATCCGAAGTATAAGATAATTTATAAAACCAGACCTAATAGATTTAAAAGATATGCCAAAAACTTTCTTATGTTAGAGCATATTAAGATCATAGATAAAAAACTTATTGATGTAAATATTACAATAGACGAACATATATCTAAAAACTCTTATGAAGCTATATTAAAGTCAAATGTGGTTGTTTATTATAATTCTACTATGGGATTTGAATCACTAGGTTTAAATAAAAAAGTGTTTTGTTGTAATTTAGATAGACAAGATTTTCAAATTTCACAAAATGATGAAATTGGTGTTTTGATTTCTAAATCGTATAAACTTTTTGAGGAAAAACTATTGTATTTAGTAGATAACGATAATGAAGTGATTAGAAATTATTATAATAACAAAAAACTAGAATTTATGAATTTACAGGTAGATCCAATTGATATAATTAGTAAAATAGTTTATAAGGAAATTAACAAATGAAAATATTTATATTGGCTGGTGGATTTGGGACCAGACTTAAAAGTGTAGTTAGTGATGTACCTAAACCAATGGCTCCAATTAATAATAAACCTTTTTTGACTTATCAAGTATCTGAAATTGGAGAATATTTTCCCAATTCGCACATATATATATTGACATACTATTTGTCAGAAATAATTGAAGATTTCTTTAAAAACTATAAAAATGTTACAGTTTTAAAAGAAAATGAACCGCTAGGAACAGGAGGATCGATCAAAAATGCTATTATTGAATTAGGTCTGCATAAGAATGATTCTATTTTAGTATTTAATGGGGATACCTATATTAAACCTAATCTAAAACTACTGATTGAAAGTTCCCTTGATGACGTTAATATACTAGCTTCAATGGAAAAAAATTGTGATAGATATGGGACATTAGATATAAAAGGTACAAAACTAATGAGTTTTAATGAGAAGAAAAAAGGAGTAACAAATAGTTATATAAATGCTGGGTGTTATTATTTTAAAAATCTACTATTTTTTAAAGATATAAAAATAAGAAAATTTTCCATTGAAGATGAATTTACTAAATATATATCTTTAAATAATAGTATAGGTACATTTAAATATAATAACGTCTTTATTGATATAGGTATTCCTTCAGATTATCAAAAAATGGAAAATTATATTGTAAATGGAAATAATAATGGATAAAAATATTTTTCTAGTAGAAGATTCAGCTACTATAAGAGAATCTCTACAAAAAATTGAAAAGAATAGTTTTGGACTTATACTCGTTAAGTCGGATGAAAGAATTATAGCTTGTGTTGTTGATGGAGATATTCGCCGTGCACTTATTAATAATTTTAAATTAGATGATCCTATTTCATCATGTTACAATGAAAAATTTGTTTTTTTATATGAATCAAATTGGACGAAAGAAAATATTTTAAAACTATTAGATTCTAAAGTTAGAGCTATTCCCATTTTGACAAAGAACAAAGAATTTGTGACTATTGTCTCTCAACAGCACTTAGACTGGAATAAAGAGGAGAAAATAATCTCAAAGGCTAAATCTCCTGTCCGAATTAGTTTTGCTGGAGGGGGAACAGATTTAACTAATTATTTTTATGAAATGGATGGAGTAGTATTAAATTCTACTATCAATAAATTTGCACATGCCGTCTTAAAAAAAAGAATAGATAAAAAAATTGTAATTTATTCTAATGATTTTAAGCTCAAAATTGAAATGGATGGATACGACTATATAAAATATGATGGGAAGTTAGATCTGATAAAATCAGTAATTACGTTATTAAAACCGGATTTTGGATTTGAATTATACACCTATAGTGATGTCCCTCCTGGTTCGGGATTAGGTGGTTCAGCAGTGTTATTGTCAGCTATTGTTGGAGCATTTAACAATTTTAGAGAAAGTAAATTAAATGAATATGATATTGCAGAATTGGCTTTTCATGCAGAACGAATAGAATTAGGTTTATCAGGTGGTTGGCAAGATCAATATGCCACAGTGTTTGGTGGTTTTAATTTTATGGAGTTTAAAAATCATGAAAATATCGTTAATCCTTTACGTGTTTCACGTAATATTGTAAATGAACTGGAAGATTCCTTAATCTTGTGTTACACAGGAATAAATCATAATTCTGGCATGATACATGATGACCAAAAAGAAAATATGAATAAAGCCGTACAAAAAGAGTATGCGCAGGTAACCAAAGATATTGCATGTGAAATGAAATCTAGACTTTTGAAGGGAAAACTTGATGATTTTGGTGCCTTATTACATAAGGCATGGACAGTAAAGAAAAATTTTTCATCAAAAATCACCACTCCCTATTTAAATGAAATCTATGATTATGCTTTAGGAAATGGTTCTTTGGGAGGGAAATTATTAGGTGCAGGTGGCGGTGGATACTTTTTATTTTATGTACCCACTTTTCGTAAACTAAAATTAATGAATGCTTTACGAGATAAAGGATTAGAAATAGAAACTTTTACATTTGATGAAATTGGATTAAGAAGTTGGATAACAAAGGAAACAATATGATTATAGAAAATTATGAAATAGGAAAAACAGATAAAGTTTTTATTATTGCTGAAATAGGTATGAACCATAATGGTATTTACGAAAATGCGATAAAGATGATAGATCAAGCAATAGAGATAGGTGTAGATTGTGTCAAATTTCAAATGAGAAATTTAAAAGAATTATATACCCAAGATGCGCTTGATATGACCAGTAGTGATTTATCAACACAATATACAATGGGATTATTAGAAAAGTTTGAATTGACATTTGACCAATATAAAAGTATCGCAGACTATTGTAAAAGTAAAAGTATTATGTTTATGTGTACACCTTGGGATAAATCAAGTGCAGATGCTATTGAAAAAATTGGTGTTCCAGCATTTAAAACTGCGTCAGCAGATATGACTAATTTTGATTTACTAGAATATTTAGTTAAAAAAAATAAACCGCTAATCTTGTCAACTGGGATGAGTACAAAAGAAGAAATTGATGAAACTGTAGAGTTTTTGACGAGACACAAATCAGATTTTGCACTCTTACATTGTAATTCTACTTATCCTGCTCCTTTTAAAGATATTAATCTCAGATATTTAGAAAAACTTAAGCAATATAATGTTCCTGTTGGCTATTCTGGTCATGAAAGAGGGATTGCTGTATCTCTTGCTGCAGTTGCTATGGGTGCAAAAATAATTGAACGACATTATACTCTTGATAGAGAGATGGAAGGACCAGACCATAGTGCTAGTTTAGAATATGACGACTTTAAAAAACTAGTTGATGGAATAAGAGAACTCGAATTATCAATGGGTAGTGAAAAGGATAGAATTGTTACACAAGGTGAGCTAATTAATAGAGAAAACTTATCTAAAAGTATTTATGCAATAAATGATATTAATGAAGGTGATGTTTTTCAAAAAGATATGTTTGAAATTAAAAGTCCTGGACAAGGTCTTAGTCCTCAGTATTTAAATAAAATTGTTGGTTATAAGGCAATTCGAGATATCAAAAAAGGTAAAGCTTTATTTAAATCTGATTTAGGTGGCTTAATACATGCTAAGAAACACTACAATTTCAATAGAACATGGGCATTACCTGTTAGATTTCATGATATAAATGCATTAATGGAAAATACTAAACCAGATTCAGTTGAGTTTCATATGAGTTTTAAAGATCTTACTGAAGATTTATCAAAATTTTTAACACAAGAATATTCTTGTGAATATATTGTTCATGCTCCAGAGTTATTTGAAGATGATCATTTACTTGACTTGTGTACTCTAAATGAAGAGTATAGACTAAAATCAATTGCACATTTACAGCGCGTAATTGATAAGACATTGACTATGAATAAATATTTTCCTAAAACAACTTTACCTCAAGTAGTTATTCATTGTGGTGGTTTTACAAAAGATGAAATTATGCCAATTGGTGAAAGACCACTTCAGTACAAGAATCTTATTGATTCAATCTCTAAATTAGACTTGACAGGTGTAGAATTACTACCTGAAAATATGGCTCCTTTCCCTTGGCTATTTGGAGGACAAAGATATCAGAATATTTTCATCAATCCTGAAGAGATAATAGATTTTTGTAATAAAACCAATTTAAAAATATGCCAAGATATTTCACATTCTCATTTAGCTTGTAATAAATTTGACTGGGATCATATTGAATACACTAGAAAATTAGCTCCTTATACAAATCATTATCATATATCTGATGGTACAGGAGTAGATGGAGAAGGTATTCAAGTCGGAGAAGGAAATGTTGATTTTGATAATATTTATCCTATTATAAATAATCTTTCACCGGATGCTTCTTTTATTCCTGAAGTTTGGCAAGGGCATAAAAATAATGGAGAAGGGTTTTGGGTAAGTTTAGAAAGAATGGAAAATAGATTATGATTAAGAGTGAAATTCTAGAGTCTATCTTTGTGAAGCAAAAATTATTGGAGAATGAAAAAATACTTTCTCAAATTGAATATATTGCCAACAAATGTTTAGACTCATTAATGAATGGAGGAAAAATTATATTAGCTGGAAATGGCGGTAGTTTTGCTGATGCTCAACATATATCGGCTGAATTTACTTCAAAATATATGTTTGAAAGAGAATCGCTTCCTTCTCTTTCATTGGGTTGCAATAATTCTGCTATTACTGCAATTGGGAATGATTATGGATACGATCAGGTTTTTGCTAGAGAACTAGCATCTATAGCTGATTCAAAAGATATTTTTATCGCAATTTCAACAAGTGGAAATAGTGAAAATATTTTGCAGTCTATAAAAGTTGCAAATACTAAAAAGATTACTACTTTTGGATTTACAGGTGACATTGGTGGCAAAATGGCAGAACTCTGTGAGTGTATAAAGATACCATCTTCAGTAACTGGAAGAATACAAGAATGTCATATTATGATAGGACATATTATATGTGCTATAGTTGAAAAAAAATATTTTAAAGAGAGCAGTAATGAAATTTAGGCATGTGGGCATTGTACCTTCTAATATGAACAACAGTTTAAATTTTTATAGAAATTTTGGTTTCGAAATTATTAAAGTGCAAATAGAAGAAGAAAATTATGTTAATAGACTTTTATCAATTGAATCTAAAAGAGTAAAAACTTATAAGTTAGGATTTAATGGTGTTATTATAGTTGAACTTCTAGAGTATGATTTAAATACAATCCCAAGACTAAATACTGTTCTTTCTCAGGGAATTACACATTTTGCATTGGAAGTCAAAGATATATTTACTTTATATGAAAAACACAAAAATAAGGTTGAGTTTATTAGTGCACCATTGTTAAGTCCTGATGGCTATGCTAAGGTAGTCTATTGTAAAGATCCAGATGGAAATTTCTTAGAATTAGTGGAGATATTATCATGAGAAAAAATCAATGAAAACTATAGCTATTATACCTGCGCGGCAAGGTAGTAAAAGAATTAAAAGTAAAAACATTAAATTCCTTGGAGATAAACCTTTGATTTGTTATACAATTGAAAGTGCACTTGCAAGTAAAAATATTGATAAGGTTATTTTATCTACAGATATAGTAAATATTGAAGAAATAATTAAAGAATATAAAAACGATAAATTGTGTATACATTGGAGAAATGAACATCTATGTGGTGATTTAATATCAACAGAGGATGTGTTAATACATATATTAGAAAAAGAAAAATCGGATATAACAGCAGTAGTTACGCTTTTACCAACATCTCCTTTTAGGGCAACAAAAACTATTGATGAATGTATTGAAAAATTTTATGAAAAAAATGCAGATTCAGTTTTGACACTTGGTCAAGACAAATTAAAAATTGGAACGTATTGTGAATATTCACAAGAATTTTCTTTAGTTAATAAAAATACGCCAGCTGAGATGCATAAAGTAAAATTAACCTCCTTTGATAACCCTGCTGTGTATGTCACCAAACCAGATGTTCTTTTCAAAAATAAATTTATCTTAGGTGAAAAAACATTTGGAGTGATTATAGATAAATTAAGTGGGTTAGATATTAATGATGAAATTGATTGGGCTGTAGCAGAAGTATTATTAGAAAAAGGATTAATCAATGTATAGTATTGGAGTTATGCAGGGGAGATTATTGCCCAAATTTCAAAATAGATATCAGGCACACCCTCTACATTATTGGCAAGCTGAATTTCATATTGCCAAAGAATTGGGTTTTAATCAAATAGAATTTATTTTAGATTATAATGATTATAAAGATAATCCCTTAATGACTAAACAGGGCATTAAGAATATTCAACAAATAATCCAACAAACTGGTGTAACTGTTAAGTCTATATGTGCTGATTATTTCATGGAAGCACCATTGCATTCAAAACATCAAAAGTATAGTGAAAAAGTATTACAGAAACTAATAAAAAATGCAAAAAAGTTAAATGTTATTGACATTGTTATTCCATGTGTGGATCAATCAACACTAAAGGATGAAAAAGATACAAATAAATTTGTTAAATCAATTAATAAAATACTTCCTATTGTGGAAAAGGCAAATATAAATATTAATTTTGAAACAGACTTATCTCCCCATAAATTTAAATCATTATTAAAAAAATTTAATTCAAAAAATATAAAAGTGAATTACGATATTGGTAATTCTGCTGCTTTAGGTTATGCCCCATTAGAAGAGTTTAAAGCATATGGAGAGCACATATCAGATCTTCATATTAAGGATAGAGTTTTAAATGGAGGTTCTGTGAAACTTGGGACAGGTAATGCTAATTTTAAAACAGTTTTTAAATTATTAAAAAAATACAATTTTTCCGGAAATATAATTATGCAGGCAGCCAAAGATGAATCATATATTAGTGATTTGTTGATGATTAAGGAACAAAAAAAAATGATTTCAAAATATATCAAAAAGTATTTATAGATTATGAATAGAAAAGTAGCTTTGGTAACTGGTTCTAGTAAAGGAATTGGAAAAGGTATCGCAAAAAAATTAGCTGAAAATAATTATATAGTGTACTTAAATGGTCGTAATTTGGATGACTTGAAAAAAACTGCAATTGAATTTAATATTGAAACAAAACTTATCAATAGTGATTTAACAGTAGATGAAAATATTAAAGAAGCATTAAATTATATTTATCAATCTGAGGGTAGATTGGATCTTCTAGTATCAAATATCGGAAGTGGTAAATCTGTTGTTGGCTGGGACACCTCTATTGAAGAGTATAAAAGGTTATTTGAATTGAACTTTTTTAATGCGGTATCAATAGCGACACATAGTATAAATATAATGAAAAAATCTGGTGGACACATAATTTTCATATCTTCAATTGCTGGTTGTGAATCACTCGGAGCACCTATTACTTATAGTAGTGCAAAGAGTGCATTACTCAGTTTTGCAAAGAACTTATCAAATGATGTTGCAAAATATAATATTAGAGTAAACTCAATATCTCCTGGGAACGTTATGTTTGAGGGAAGTACCTGGGATGAAAAAATTAAAAAAGATAGAGAAGCTGTCTCTGGTTACATTGAAAAAAATGTTCCAATGAACGATTTTGCAACACCAGAAGATATTGGTAAAACAGTACTTTATTTGGATGACGTTAATTTTATAACGGGTTCAAACATAATAGTCGATGGCGGACAAATAAAGAAAATAATTTAGGATAACGTATGAGTGTAATGGATAGATTTAATTTAAAAGACAAACTTGCAATTATTACTGGTGGTGCTGGCCTCCTAGGAAGGAAGCATGTTGAGGCTTTAGTTGAAGCGGGTGCAGATGTAGTCATTTTTGATATTAATCAAAATGCATTAAATGACATGAATAAATATATTTTAGAAAAATATGGTAAAAGCTTGTTTTCATTAAAAGTTGATATAACAAAAGAAGATGAAATCATTATTGCAAAAGAAAAAATATTCAACAAATTTGATAAATATCCAAATATATTAATCAATAATGCAGCAATAGATCCAAAATTTGAAAAAAATAGCCAAATAAATAAATCAAGATTAGAAAATTTTGATCTTAATCAATGGAACTTAGAATTATCCGTGGGTGTAACTGGTGCAATGCTATGTTGTAAGTTTTTTGGATTTGAAATGTCAAAAAATGGATTTGGAGTTATTTTAAATATTGCATCAGATCTTGGTGTTATTGCACCTGATCAAAGGTTATATAAACAAAATGGTGTAGATGATGAACATCAAAATGTAAAGCCTGTTACTTACTCAGTCATAAAACATGGACTTATTGGATTAACTAAATATATTGCGACATATTGGGCTGATAAAGGTGTTCGTTGTAATGCTTTTGCTCCAGGAGGTGTTTTTAATGATCACCCTGATGAATTTGTTGATAATGTTTCAAAATTAATCCCGATGGCTAGAATGGCAAATATTGATGAATATAAAGCTTCAATATTGTTTTTATGTAGTGATGCCAGTAGTTATATGAATGGGGCTACTTTAAATATGGATGGTGGTAGGAGTGCCTGGTAGATGTTTTTAGTAACTACTGCAGTTGAGGATTTTTGGGATAAGTCTGAAGAAATTCTTTTTTTAGGCGAATGGTGTAAATTATATGATAGAAAAGATGAGTTAAATAATTTATCCTATAATACACTTTCTTTTGAGTGGAATAATCCTGAAAAAATAGAAAATGCATATGACTTGTGTAATGAAGTATACGAAATAATGCTAGTTAAACTTACTCATAAATTAAATGAAGTACACAATTTAGATAAATCTGTATATTTTTACAGAATTATATTAGGCAATTGGTTAATTAGGTTTATCCATCAGTATTATGATAAATATATAAATATAACCAATGCTATGAATAATTATTCGGATTTAACTACATATATCTTAGATGAGAAACAATACTATGTACCTTCCGATATTGAAGATTATATTGACAAACAAGTTTTTAGTGATATTTATAACCTTCAATTATATTCAGATATTGTTAAATTTGTTGGTATGAAACATCTAGTAAAAAGTTTATTCATACACTTAGAAATAAAAACTAGAATGGAAGTAAATAATAGTAAAAAGGACAAAATTTCCAGTTTTTTGACAAAAGTAATGAGAGTTGTTTCAGGAATTAATATTTTTAATAAAAATAAATTAGTACTTGTAAACCCATATTTTAAATATAACAAGTTTTATAATATTATGGTTCTCTTTGTTAAATCAAATTTTAGATATATTTTTGATGATTTTAAATATACAATAGATATTAAAAATAGTGTGGATTATGATATAAGAAAAAAGTTGAACTTTAGATCTGAAACTAATAATCCTTTTGAAAACTTGTTGTGTAAAACAATATTTAATCATATTCCTTCTCTTTTTTTAGAAAATTTTTCTGAGTTTAGGAAATCTGTAGAATCATTGAAAATTAATACTGATAAAGTATATTACACAGCACAGGCTTTGCATGGCAATAATGTATTTAAATTTTTTATAGCAGAAAGATTTAATGCCATAAAAATTTTGACACATCAACATGGTGGAGCTTATGGTATAGATAAAAGATTGTATCAAGAAGAATATGAAAAATCACTTTCATCAATATATTTTACTTGGGGATGGGGTGGTGAAGAATGTGAAGTTTTACCATTTCCAAAACATAAGAGTAACCAAAAGGATGAAAAGAATTTCATACTTTTTACTATG
>CAJXWI010000011.1 GCA_913062735.1 uncultured Arcobacter sp. | reverse complement strand
TGCTCTTGCTTTTGCTTTTTCTAATTCAAAGATTGTTCTTCTAATAATAACTGTTTTTCTATGTGATAAGAAAATAGTTAATAACTCAGGAAGAGTGAATACTTTTGGTTCTTTATTATGAACTGCAAGTAAGATAATTCCAAAAGTAGTTTCAAGTGGTGTAGATTTATATAGGTTATTTAAAATAATTTCACCCATAGCATCTTTTTTAAGTTCAATTACAACTCGAATACCTTCTCTATCTGATTCATCTCTTACTTCTGAAATTCCTTCAATTACCTTGTCTTTTGCAAGATTAGCAATTTGCTCAATCAGTCTTGATTTATTAACTTGATAAGGAAGTTCATCAATTACAATAACTTCTTTTCTACCTTTTGTTTCAATGTGATGTTTTGCTCTTATTTTTACACGACCTCGTCCTGTATTATAGGCATCAATAATTCCACGGCGACCAAAAATAGTTCCACCAGTAGGAAAATCAGGACCTTTAATAAATTCCATTAACTCATCAGCAGTCGCTTCTGGATTATCAATAGTATGTAAAATAGCATCTAATAATTCACCTAAATTATGTGGTGGTATTTTTGTAGCCATTCCAACTGCAATACCTTCAGAACCATTCATTAATAAAGTAGGAACTCGTGTAGGTAAAACAGTAGGTTCTTTTAACGTATCGTCATAATTAGGAATAAAGTTAACTGTATCTTTATCTAAATCTCTTAAGATATCTTCAGCAATTTTGGTAAAGCGTGACTCTGTATATCTCATTGCTGCTGCATTATCTCCATCAACTGAACCAAAGTTTCCTTGTCCATCAATCAAAGGAGCTCTCATTGAGAAATCTTGTGCTAGTCTAACCAATGCATCATACACTGAAGTATCACCATGTGGATGGTACTTACCAATTACATCTCCAACAATTCTTGCTGATTTTTTATACGGTGCTCGTGCTGTCATATTTAAATCATGCATAGCATACAGAATTCTTCTGTGAACAGGTTTTAAACCATCTCGTGCATCAGGAAGTGCACGTCCGATAATAACACTCATCGAATAATCTAAATACGAAGCTTTTACCGAATCTTCAATATTTATATCTATAATATCTTGACTATCAAAAAGATTTTCCATTAAATAATGCCTTTTGTCTAAATTGTGATTATTTTAGCAAAATAGTGCTTAGTACTAGGTGTAATAGGCTTGTTTATTCATCAATAACTAAGATTTCTAAGGATTCTAAAGCTTATTTCTTGGAAGTAATAATAAAATGATTTTTCTTGAAAGAAAAAAGAAGAAAGCTCTTCTTTTTTTTAGATATTTTATGTCTTAATTTACTTTTTTATACGATAAAATCATAGAAAAAATTTCATCTTTTAACTTAAGTTTTTCTTTTTTTAGATTCTCTATTTTAAACTGATCTGCAAGTGCTTTTACCAGTTCCATTATTTCTTCATCTAAGGCATTGTGTTTATTGAATATCTTCAAAAAATACTTATCTTCATTTTTCATAATACTAACGACTTCTCTGTGTTCATGAAACATAATTAATCCTTTATTATTAATTATATCCATCCTAAACTTAGAAAATAAAGATATTAAAATCTTTAATTAATAAAAGAATTATCTCTAAGTTCTATAGTCTGCGTTAATTTCAACATACTTATAACCTAAATCACAGCCATAAGCGGTAAAAGATTCTTTTCCTTGTCCAATGTCACACGTTATTTTATATTTATCCAAAGCAAGAACCTTTGAGGCTTTTTCTTCATTTATTTCATCAAAAAGAATTTCACCACAAGAATAAACTAAAACATCATTATAATAAATTTTCAATGTTTCTTCTGCACATGTAATTCTTGAAGCCCCAATAGTAGACGCAATACGGCCGAAATTTGGATCTTCTCCAAAAAGAGCAGTTTTTACCAATAAAGAATTTGATAAGGCTTTAGCTGCAAGCTGGGCTTCTTCGTAATTAAAAGCATTAAGTACTTCAAAAGCAGCCATCTTTTTAGCCCCTTCTCCATCACTTACCATTAACATGGCCATATCATGCATAACTAAACGTAAAGCTTCTTTAAAAGCTTCTTTATCATATGCATTTGATTTTTGATTACTTAATAATAAAACCGTATCATTTGTTGATGTATCTCCATCAACAGAAATAGCATTAAATGTAGTAAGACTTGCCTCGCTTAATGCTTCTTTCATATGCTCTTTAGGAACAGCTGCATCTGTACAAATAAAACACAACATAGTTGCAAGATTTGGATTAATCATTCCTGCACCTTTTGCAACTGCCCCTATTTTAAATGAAGTTCCGTCTTCAAGTTTCACTTCATACATACAGTTTTTTGCATAAGCATCTGTAGTCATAATGGCTTCACTTAAATTTTTTGCATTTTTATGTTTAAAATCAAAAGCATTTGCTGCTTTTATAATTTTATCTTTTGGCAAGCGTGAACCAATTACACCTGTTGAGCTCATTATTGGATTTATTAAATCATGGTTTAAAGAAGAAAAAATATCAGTAATATCTTCTATTCCTTTTTGTCCTGTCATTGCATTGGCATTTTTAGCATTAATTAATACAAAATTAGTTTTAAAACCTTTTTCATATAAAGAATAATGTCGTAAAGGTGCTGCTTGAAATTTATTATTGGTAAAAACTGCTTCAACTTCACATAAGCTATCAGAATAAATAAAACCCATATCATAAGCATTGTCTTTTTTTAAACCAGCGTGAATACCATCAAAATAAAAACCATCAATTTGGTCCATGTATCCTTTTATTGGGAAAATACTAAACATCTACGAACATTCCTTTGGTTTATTTATATCATTAATTAAATGTTTTGCTTTCGCAATAGCTTTTTGGCTACCAACTAATAAAAGTTTACAATTTGCTTTGATAATAACATTACCCTTTGGCATTTGAATAAACTTTCCCTTAGCTTCAGTAATTCCAATAACAGAAACCTTCATTCTATCTCGTAAGTGAACATCTCTTAATTCATTGCTTACTAACCAAGAATTTTCATTTACAATCACTTCTTCCATATCAATAGGAGTATCTGGTTTGTATAAAAACTCATCCAGTACATTTTCCATATCAGGTCGTATAGCCATAGCAGAAACTCTTTTTGCCATTAAAGAAGGAGGCGCAACTACTTTATCTGCCCCTAATTTAATCAGTCTAACTTTATCGTTTTGTGTTTCAGCATTTGAAATAATTAATAAAGGACTTCGTCCTAATTCTTTTTCATATAAACGCACAGAAGCAATAAGAGTAATATTATCTGAGATGTTTTTTGATAAAGAAATAGCACCTTTTGCCGAGCTTAAGTGTGATTTTAAAAATGCAGATTCTTGATAGGGTTCATCTTGTATAAAATAAGGATATTTATTCTCTTTTGCAATTTGTTCCATATCTTCTCTTGGATCTACTACAACAAAAGGAATATGATTTATTCTAAATTGTTTAGCTAATTGTGAGGTATACTCATTGTGGTAAAAAATCACGAAGTGACGTCTAAGGCGTGCTATTTTATAAAGCATGTTTCGCTCCTTGTATAAATCAAATAATCGACCTTTAATAACAGAATCAATTAAAATCGCAGTAGAAAGTGTAAAAATTGCAAACCCAAAAATAATAAGTGTAATCGTAAATATTCTTCCGGCAGCAGAAATTGGAGCTATTTCTCCAAAACCAACGGTAGTAAAAGTAATTCCTGTTTGGTATATTGCATCTAGTATTTCAAAATCATCAATTATGATGTAACCTAAGGTTCCAACCATCATTATAATTTGAACAAGTACTAGGGGTAATCGAAAGGGTTTTAGTTGTGAGTAAATTAATGGGCTTAAATCGTATTCTGGTTTAACAGATCTAATTTCCCAGCGTAGGGCTTTTTTGAGTTTGAGAAAAAATCTCATAGAGGCACTCTAAGCGCTTCTATGAATTCTTTTTAAGAGTTCTTAACTCTTTAGCACAAATTTTGATCTTTTTTGTAGTACCATCATCTAAAGTAACTCTTACAGTTCTTAAGTTAGGTAAAAATCTTCTTTTTGTTCTATTTTTCGCGTGACTTACGTTGTTTCCAGCCATAGGGCCTTTTCCAGATATTGCGCATGTTCTTGACATAATAATTCCTTAAATCTAATATATTCGCGTATTGTACCTTATTTATCTTAAGTATTAGTTAAATTAAGCCGAATGCAGCAACTTAAGTATTTATTTTTAAAAAACAACAGTTTTTAGCTTTTTCTAGCTGTTTTTTTTCCAAAAAACCTTTTGCTTCTTTGTGATTTTGATTTTGAATAAATGACAATTCTTTATCATTATTTAATATTGCATCCATTTTAAAAACAGTTGCAGCATCTTTGGCATTTGAAAGGATAGAAAAAACATCTAATACTTCACATGTGCTTGAGATGCTACAAACAAAGACCGCACATTTGTGATACATAGCTTTTAATACACTTCTTGAAAATACGCTTAGTGTTGTTGGTAACAAAAAGATATCACAAGCCGCATATAATAAAGACATGTTTTTATAATCTTCTAGAAATAATATATTTTCTATATTTTGTTTTTTTCTGCTTAAACTTTTTAATATTCTTATTTCTTCACCTGAGCCTGCAATAATTATTTGTAAGTCTTTTGCTTTCAGGGATGCTGTAATATCTACAAAATCTTTAGCACCATTCTTTTTGAAGTTTTTAGCTGTAAATAATATAATTTTCGAGGTAAAAGAAAAATCATATTGTTTTGCTAATGTTTTTTTACACACAACACTATCCAAGATACTTTCATTTATACTTGGATAAATAATATCTATTTTTTTTTCAGAAAATGTAGGCAGGTGCTTTAATAGTTCGTTTTTTAAATGAAAAGAAGAAACAATAACCTGCTTTGAAGCTTTGATATTCTCTATACTTGTTTTATCAAAAATTCCATAATGAAAATACACATCACTTATGTTTTTTTCTTTCTTAAGTAATTTATTGAAAAAACCCTTGCCTTTAGTTTTTTCAATATTATCATCTTCTAATAAGTTTTTAATTAATGATGTTTCATTTTTATAATCAATATAAATCACTATTTATCTTTATGAAAAGCATATATAGGGCTTTGGGATATTTTAACATCCTCTTTTATTTCTTTTCCAAACTTATCATATACAAGTCCAAGTTCTTCAATCTCGATATTCCTGTCACTTGAAGACCAAATAATATCAAAACTTTTTTTGTCTTTTTTGCAAGTCAAAACATGTAAGTCTTTTGAAACACTGTAGTTAACAATACTTGCATCTTGTACAAAATGAAGCATGGTTTTATAAGCATCAAAAGCTATACGTTTTTTTAAACCTTCTCTATTATCAACTAAGCCATAACCAGGAGCAATTAATTGATGCCAGTAGACACTTTGTACTTTTTTACTTCCTAATGCCAAAAAATAGTACCTAAGCATATAATTTGTATACTCTTCAATATTCACACATTCTTTTTCACTAGTAGGAGCATAAGGTGCTGTATTTGATATAGGCCAATTTGTTTCCGTAAGAAGAATTTCTGAAGATGATCGTAGACTTAATTTTCCTAAAGCATGTAGAAAAGCAATCTTTTTAGTCGTATCAAAAATCCCCATTTGAGTATTCTCAGGTTTTCCTCTTCTATCTACATATAACAAAGCACCTAATTTATCATATTTAACTTCATGTTTGTTAAATAAAGCCCGTATTGTAAAATGAAATTCAAAATCAATAACGCAAGGGCCAACTAAAGAATAGTCTTTAAAACTTTCGTCTCTAATATTTTGCGCTATTTTATAAAACTCTAAATACTCTCCTACAGAAAAGAATCCCCACTTAGATCTATTAATTGCATTTCCAATTTGAAAAGAAGAAACTAAGCCTTTAAAAGCAGAAAAAATCAAAGTCATATCTTTTCTTAAAAGTACTTTGTCTTCAATATGTTCTCTGTCTTGTAAAATTGTTAATAAGATATTTTTGTTTTCAAATTTTTTTACAAAAGTCACATATTCATCTAAGCGATGTATTTCACATAAAGGCATACGTATTTGAAGATTTTTGCAGTTCAATTCTTCTACTAAAACAATTTGTTCTTCGCCTTTATCTAAATTAACGCATAAGGCAAAAAAATTAGGAAATGTTTTCTGCGAGCTTTTAAAAACAAAGGAAAAAAATAAAGCCAAAGGAAAAACAATTAGATTATAAAAAAATAAAGGGATATAATCCTTTGCATTCTTTTTTCGCATACTTGTTTTATATTTTTTATCACGCAAGGGATAAGGTTGATCGGAGTGTTTATCCCAAGGGAACTTTTCATTAATATTATTCATCGTATCCTAACATTTTAAGTACATCCTGTGCTTTTATTTCTTTCATACAATTGTGATGTTCAAGAGGGCAAACTCTTTTCATACAGGGAGAACAATCTAAGTTCTTTGTAATAATTTGTCCATTTAAATTATGCCATTGATTTGTTTCAGTAAACTTTGTAGGCCCAAAAATAGTAATTGTTTTTATTTTATAAGCAGCTGCTATATGCATAGGACCTGAATCATTGGTAATAAATAAATCTAAGCCTGCTACTTTTGAGATAAGTTCTGGAATAGTAGTTTTTCCAGCAAGATTAGAATAGTTTTTTATATCATTTTCATCTAAAATCCCAGCAATATCACCTGCAATTTCTGTCTCTCCTGGGCCTCCAAAAATCACAATATCAAAGTCTTTTGATAAAACAATAGCAAGCTTAGCAAATTCTTCCGGATACCAACGTTTAGCAGAGCCATAAGTAGCACCAGGGTTAAGGCCTAAAGTTTTATTAGCATATGTAAACCTATCTTGATAAAGTTTTAAATCACCTGTTTCATAAGATGTTTGCATACTTTGATTAATAAAATCGTTATATCTAATGGCTTGATGAATTTCACCTTTACTTAAGCGTTTATAGGAATATTTTTTAGAAGCTTTTAAAAAAAACAACATAAACCGAGAACTAAACGTACGCCTAAAAGAAAAGGCCAAATCAAATGAAGGCAAGGTTCTTGTAAGTTTAATTAAATTTAGATATCTGTTGCCTTCTTTTTTACTGGTATCAAGAATAACTTCTTTGACATTAGGATGTACCTTTAAAGCAGTAGTAGATACAAAAGATCCAAAGAGTGTTAATTCTGCATTGGGGTACTTTTTAATTATATTTTCAATAGAGGGAGTTGTCATAATGGCATCCCCTAACCAGGTAGGTATTTCAATAAATATTTTCATCTTAGAATCTTCTTTTAATTAACATTTGATTTTATGAAAGTAAACTTTTTAAGGTATTTTCAATTTTTAAATAGTCTTCCTCAGTATACTCTTTTGAAAGCATGAAGTTATTTTGTTGTTTTTCTTCACTTATAGTAGCCCATCGTTTTGAGCTTGCAAATAAAGAAGATCCAAAAAAAGAAAGTGTTTTAATATTCACAGCACCTGCTAAATGCATGGGTCCAGTAGAAGTAGAAATAAAAACCTCAAAATTTGAAAGAAGGGCACAAAAATCCATTAAAGATAAAGAAGATTGATATAAAATAACATCTGTTTTAATATTAGTACTGATATATTCTACTGCATCTAAATCATCTGGACCAAAAGTAAATACAATTTTTGTATTTTGCTTTTTTGAAATTGATTGGGCAAGTTTTATATAATCATCAAAGGATAAGTTTCCATCACTACTACCCCCAAAGCCTGGGTGAAATGCTATGATTTTTTCTTCATTTTTTATCGAATATTGATTTTTAAATGTATTAAAGACTTCATCTTTTGTTTTTTTATCAATATTAATAAGTGGATAATCATATTTTAACTCTAAGCTAGAATCAAATTTTTTCAACAAATCTAAGTTGTATTCAAATTCTTTTTTTTCAACCCTAGATCTTTTTTGTTTTAGTTTTTTATTAAAAAAAATTTGTGCCAGTTTTGTAGCTGGTGCAATTCTTTTTTTAATCCCTGCTTTGAATAATAAATACCCTAAAGAGCTATCAATAAAAGCAGAAATACTTATATCAATTTTTGCTTTTTTTATATCGCTTAATGTTTTAGCCAAATTGTTAAGATCATACAAAATCACTTCATCAATAAAAAAAATTTCTTTGGCAAATGAATAATTGATTTTAGATACTAATGCAAAAGTTCTTACATCTTTTCTTTGATTTTTCAAAACTTTAAACATAGGTAAAGATACAATAAAATCCCCTATTTTATCATGTCTTGTAATTAAAACATTAGTCATGTTTTTTTGCATTTTCTAATTCCCAAAGTTTTGAAAACTTTAAAAACATACTATAAGAGGCTCCAATCGCAATTATAAAACCAGGCATTCCATCTAAAAAACCACGTTTATAAATATAGGTTTCTAAAAACTTTCCGAGGGGTTTAAAAATAAGTTTCAAAATTGAAAACCTTTTATTTTCCTTATGTAAATCTTCTGCCATGATTGAAGAATAAGAATTATTTGCATCAATATTATGTCTTAAATTATCAAATACATAATGTTTTAAATCGCCTTTTAATCTCCCAATTGAACCATTTACAATAATTTTATCGTGGGGATTATATCCACCCCAGTGTGCTTTATTTTTATTAAAAAATCTTGTTTTTCTATCTGGATACCAGCCCCCGTGCTTAATCCATGCACCTAAATGAAAACTAATTCTATTCATAGCATAAGCATCATGCTCTAACTTGTTTTCTATAAGACTTAAAATAGATTCTTTTAATTCTATAGATATTTCTTCATCAGCATCAAGTGATAATATCCATTCATGGCTACAACTATCAACAGCTAATTGTTTTTGGGCAATATGACCTAAAAACTTTTGATCAATTACCCTTGCTCCTAATTCTTTAGCAATTTTACAAGTATTGTCACTTGACAATGAATCAACTACTATTATTTCATCTACAAAATCTAAGGAATCAAGACATCTTTTAATATTAGACTCTTCATTGTAAGTAATGATAGCAGCGGAAATTTTAACAGTAGAAAGACTTTTATTTTCCATCATTTATTTTTTTCCTTTAAAAAAGGCTTTTATTCTTCTTCTTCTTAAAACAAAATCTTTTAATTTTTTATCTTCTTCTAAAATAATTTGTATACACTCTTTTTCATTTTGTTTTGAGACTTTAGAATACTCTCTAGCAATCAGTTCTAGCGTTGTTTCATTGGCCCAAAGTTTATTAAAATTCTGCATAGCAAGTTTTAAATCTACTCTTTTAAATTCCATTCTATTTATATCAACAATAGAAAATTCATAACTATTATCATCTATTTTTTTTACAAGAGTATTTCCAGCAGAATAATCCTTATGAAAAATATCTTTTTTGTGCAAAGAATAAGTAAACGCAGCAAACTGTTTGATTATTTTTTCTCTGTTTTCAAAACTAGCTTCATATAATGGTTCTCTAATTAAAAAGTCATGTTTATAGTGTAAGGAGATAAAAAAACTCTCTTTTAATAAACTATTGTCATAGAATTCTATATAAGCAATAGGAGAAGGAGAATTAACGTCTTTTTGCATTAAAATCATCGCATTTAAAAATGACTTTTTTGCTTTGCTGTTTCTAATATAAGAATAAGCAAATTTATTTACTATATTTGGAATTTTAAAGGCTTTTACAACAAGTTCAATATTATTGTATTTTATGATTTTTAATTCATTTCTTGCTTTATGTATAGTTTGAGTATTAGCTAGAAAATGTTCTTTTATATTTAGAACAAATTCTTCCAAAGTATCTTTATATTTAGGGTTGATTTTATATTTTATCAATTTCATCTCTTGTGTTTTTATAAGAGTTATTCTAACTAAATCTTACTTACTAATGATTTATACACAAGATTAATATCTATTAACAGTCCTATTTTCAACTCTTATTATTAGTTTTATTTGTACAATACTTTTTATATCGTAATCTCACCAAGCACATAATGAGCCTCAAATTTTGGATGAAGCTAGTTTTAAAATTGTATTACATCATCAATTTGATCTGAAAAGTAAAAACTGTCCTATAGTCAGTAAAAGATTACACCTATTTATAAATACTAATAAAAGTTTCTTTCAATCAATTTATGATAAAATTTTAAAAATATTAAGAAGCTGTATGAAAAAAAAAATATTAGAATTTTGTTTATCGCCAGATTTAGGTGGACTTGAATTATTTATGTTAGATTGTTACAAAAACTTTAATGAAAAAACATCTTGTAAAATAATTGTTCAAGAAGGTAAAAAACTTGATTTATATTTAGAAAATAATGAAAAGTTTTATTTAAAAAGAAATAAGTTTTTTCCTTTTATTCCTGCTTTAACACTAGCTAGATATATTGATAAAAATGAAATAGATATTATTCATTTTCACTGGACAAAAGATATTGCCATTGTTGTATTCGGAAAAATTTTCAGTAAAAGAAAACCAAAAATAATTCAAACTAGAAATATGACCATGACAAGATTTAAAAATGATTTTTATCACACATGGTTATATAAAAACATCCATACTATACATGCTGTTACTTATCAAGTAAAAGAACAAATTCAAAAATTTATCCCTAAAAAAATATGTCCAAATGTAGAGATGGTATATATGGGAACTGAAGCAAATAATATTGATTTAAAATTAGTTTCATCATTAAAAGAAAAATATGTTTTGAATAGGAATACTTTTGTCGTTGGAATAGTAGGAAGAATTGAAGAAGGAAAAGGGCAATTTTTGCTTATTGAAGCAATTTCTATCTTAAAAAACTTAGATATAAAAGCAATTATTGTGGGACATACTATGGATGATAAGTATTTATCATCATTAAAAGACAAAATTAAAAGCTTGAAAATCCAGGATAATGTTTTATTTACAGGTTTTACAAAAAATGTGAATGAACATATGCAATTATTTGATGTAAATGTGTTAGCAACACCAAAAGAAACCTTCGGATTAGTTGTTATTGAAGCTATGATTAACAAAGTTTGCATGATAGCTTCAAATAAAGGTGGTCCTTTAGAAATAATTGAAGATAACATAGATGGTTTATTATTTGATAGAAGTTCAAGTGATTTAGCTTCAAAAATAAAAAAACTATATGATAATTGTGCATTAAAAGAAAAATTATCTTTTTATGCTTATAAGAAGGCAAATCATAAATTTAATAAATCACAGCAACTAAAAAAACTTCATACAGTAATCAATAATATTTAGTTTTATTAAATTGCTTTTTTATTGAAATAGAACATGATAATATTACCCAAATTGGGTGTTCATCATGTTTACTATATATTCTAAAATAGATTAAACAAAAATTGTATTTATAATTTAATTCCCTTAGTTATTTTACTAAATATATACTCAATTCTTTTTTTATCTGTATGATATTCTCTAGAGAACAACATAGCATTTTTAGCAATTTCATCACGTTTTTTATCATTTTTTAAATAATATTCACAAAGACTAGTTAAATCAGATAAATTATCTTGACAGAAAACAACTTCTTTGTCATTTCTAAAATTATTAGGAATCACGATTCCTGGTTTTTGTGAAATCATAAACCCACCAATAGAAGGAGTTTCCCAGTATCTCATTGTATCCCAGCCACCTCCTCTAAAGTTAAGTACAATTTTACATCTGGCTAATTCTTTTAAATATTCGCTACCTTTTCTTTTATATTTACTAAATTTCTGATTACGCTCAGTTCCATTTTTCGCACAGTCAAATTTATCTTTTAGTAAATCCAAAGCATCTTTTCTAATTTGATGTGATTCTACAGCCCAAAAACTAACATCATATTTTAGATTGTAATCAATTTTTGGCATTCTATCGTAATTAAAAGACATAGGCAGAGGAAAAATATTATCATCATACTTTTTATTTATCAAATATTCACGCTTAAAAATATAATCAATTTTTCTCTTTGCAAACACTTTTTCAATTAAATCTGGTCTGTTGTAAGCTACTAAATCTTTTGCAATTCCTGCACAGCTATCTCCTCCATCAATTAATACTATTGGCACGCTTTTTGGGATTAAATCAATAACAGCTAAATAACGTTCAAAACAATCAACTTTTGAAGAGCCAATAAATACATAATCAATATCTTTTATACTTCTATTAAACAATGATAAAATAAAAGAGTTTTTAACATAACCTATATTTTTTGGGTATTTTCTATATGGTACATGATACTTTCTATTCCAGTGATAATCAATGATATTCTTAAAACCAAATGTTTTTACAAGTCCAGTATAAGTCAAGTCCTGAACATAGTCGGAAGATTTACTATTTACGTATAAAATTTTCAAAAAAACCTCCAATATTTATTTACTGCAATTGTAACAAAAGTCACTTTAATTTAATTATGTTAAAATTACAAATATTATAAATAGGATTTTATATGAAAATAAGTGTTATTATTGCTGTTTATAAAGATTTGGAAGCACTTGATTTAATCATAAAAGCTTTGAAAATTCAAACATACAAAAATTTTGAAATAATTATTGCAGAAGATAATAATTCAAAAGAAATAAAAAAATATATTGAAGAAATTATTGACTTAGATATTAAACATGTTTACCAAGAGGACCTTGGTATAAGAAAAATGAGATCATTAAATAATGGAATACTTAAAAGTACAGGTGAATATTTAGTATTTATCGATGGTGATTGTATACCATACTCGACTTTTATAGATTCATATGTTCATTTAGCTCAAAAAGGGTACATTTCCTCAGGAAGAAGAGTAAACTTAGGAGATTTATATTCTAAAAAACTAAGAAAGGAAAAGATGACTTCATTGAAATTAGAAAAAACTTTTTTACTTAATTTTATTTCAATGATTAGAGATTCACAAGAAAGGCATATTGAAGAAGGTTTTTATTTTAACCCAAAAGGTATGATATATCATAATATTTTGAAACATAGGAAATCAACTGTAAATATATTAGGCTGTAATTATGGCTGTTATAAAGAAGATATGATTAAAATAAATGGATATGACGAAGGATATGGAGAAACAGCAGTAGGAGATGATACCGATATTCAATGGAGATTTGAAGAACTTGGTTTAAAAATAAAATCAGTTAGAAACTTAGCAAATATCTTTCACCTTTATCACTCCCGAACTATTAGAGAGAAAATAATCTGGAAAAAAGAATATAAACTAATGCTTAAAAACAAAAAACAAAAAAAATACTTTTGTACTTTTGGAATAGATCAACATTAATTTTAAATAATAACTTTTCTAATTCTTCTAGTTATAAAAGATGAAGATAAATAGTTTTATATAAAACTATTGTTAAAATTTTTCAGTATTAGGTACTCTAATTACTATATTTGCTTTGTTTCACTATTTTTAGTTTTATTCTCAATTATATTTTGAGATATAATTATTCCTATAAATAATGAAAAATATATCATTGTAGTTCTTTGAGTTAATATAATATCTGGAATCATACCTATTGAAAAGTTTAATACAAATAAGTATTTAATAAATAACATCTCATCATTTCTAATTTCTAAAACCCAAACCGAGTATAAAAATAGTAATAATAGAAATAAAGATAATAAGCCTCCAGTTAAATATGCAGTCAAAAATGAGCTATGAACATGATCATATTTAGTACTAATTAACTTAGTTCTTACAATTGCTTTATGTAACTCATTTTCCAAATCACCAATCCCTAAACCAAAAATAAAACTATTTTCTTCTTGTTTTAACATATCGTATGAAATTGGATAAAACGAAAGTCTAGTCCCGAAACTAGTATTATAATTTTTATTTTGATTTACTTTATTGAAATCATTAAGTGATGCTTGTATTCTTGCCTGTACAGGTGCATTGAACTTGTAAGCAATAAAAAATATAATTATAGGAAAAATTAATATTTGTAAAAAATTTTTAATATTAAATCTATAATAAACAAACAATAAAATAAATAAACTAACAAAATATATCACATAACCTGTTCTTCCACCTGAAATTACTAAATTTGTGGTCATGGTAATAAAAAAAATAATATAAACTATTTTTAATGAACTCCTTTTCATCTTTTTTGCTTGATATAAAATAAGAATTGAAGAAAAGGCCACTAAAACACTGTACTGGATGTGATTTATAAAACCAACAGGATAATGATGCATTTTTGAAATTTCAGTTTCGTATAAATCAAAATATATTAAATAAGATATAATTTCATTGATAAACATACTAAGTACGAAAGAATAAAGAATATACTTAATCTCACCTTTTTTAATTATTGTTACATATATAATAACTGGTATAAAAAGGTACCTATACATTTGACTAATAAAATGTAGTCCTAGTTCAATATTAGAACTTAAATACAGAGTAAATAGATGAGAAGAAATAAATAAAAATAGAATTAGAAGAATTTTATTTTTGAGTATGTTTTTAACATTTTCCATTCTAATCCATAATAACCATAGGATAAAAGCAATTGTTAAAATTTTTTTGCCATATACTTCACCAAAGGGTATACTAAAAGCAACGCACATGATTAAAAAAAGTATTAAATATCTAAGTTTTTCTCTATATTTATTATTTATCATTTATATTTAAATACCATTTAATTGTTTTATTAATACCAGAATCAAAATTCTCGTCTGCTTTCCATCCTAGTTCATTTTCTAATTTACTAGCATCAATTGCATAACGTCTGTCATGTCCAGCTCTATCTTCTACAAAAGTAATTAAATCTTTATATGAAGTTTTATCATCTTTTGGTACTTTTTTATCTAAGATAGAACAAATTGTATCTACAATTTGAAGATTAGTTCTTTCATTTCTTCCACCAATATTATAAGTATTAGAAACAATACCTTTATGATAAACTAAATCTATGGCAACACAGTGATCAAGTACATATAACCAATCTCTAATATTCCTACCATCACCATAAATAGGAATAGCTTCATTATTTAGAGCTTTTCTTATAATAGTTGGAATTAGTTTTTCAGAATGTTGTTTGGGTCCATAATTGTTACTACAATTTGTAATAACAGTATTTAATCCAAATGTTTCATTATACGATCTTATTATCATATCACTTGATGCTTTTGAAGCTGAGTATGGTGAATTTGGAGCATAAGGAGTCATTTCAGTAAACAGATCTGTTTCATTTAGTGTTCCATAAACTTCATCAGTTGAGATATGGTGAAACCTACAACCCTTATAATCTTTTTTATATTCATTAGGTTTATTCATCCAATG
>CAJXWI010000010.1 GCA_913062735.1 uncultured Arcobacter sp. | reverse complement strand
AAAAAAGTATGGAGCAAAAGTTCCATTTATAAGACCGACAGAATTGAGTACTGATATGGCGCAATCATATCCAGTTGTAATTCATGCATTAGAGTTTATGGAAAAGTTAAATGGTTCTGAATATGATATTAATGTTATGTTGCAACCAACTTCTCCATTTAGAAAAACTCAACATATTGACAAATCAATAGAAATGTTAATTGAATCAAAAGCAGATACAGTAGTAACTGTTTCTAATGTTGGTGCATCTCATCCTCTAAGAATGAAAAAGCTTGTAGGTGAAGAGAATTATTTGGTGAATTATATAGACCAAGGTTTTGAAAATATGAAGCCTCGTCAAGTATTACCAGATGTTTATATAAGAAATGGCGCTGTATATGCTAGTACCAAAAAATCTTTATATAAAGATAAATCACTCGTTGGTTTAGATTGTAGAGGATATGAAATGAATGAATATGATTCTATTAATATTGACTCTATGATAGATATGAAAATTGCTGAATTAATAAAAAATGAAGAAATGTCTTAGTAAGGGATTAGATTATGAAATGTAATATATGTACAAGTGGTAATATTCATAAAATATATAATGGAAAAATTAGATCAGGTTCATATGGACAACTTACTAATAAAGACTATCAAGTCTTTGAATGTAATGAATGTGATACAATTTTTCTAGATAAATTTACAGACGATGATTATTATGAAAGTGAAGAATATAGAAAAGATTATAATGATGAAGCTTGTATTAACAGATTTCAGAACTTGCAAGATGAGTTAGAAAACGAAAAAATTTTTAAAATAGGATTACATAATTTTAGAAATAAAATTGTAGCAGACTTTGGTACAGGTGGAGGTTCTTTTCTAGATGGTATTGTAGGATTTGCATCTAAAACAATAGCTATTGAACCAAGCCAGTTTTTCCATAAGTATCTGTCCCAGAAACATCAAGTTTTTTCGTATGGTAGTGAATTAGCTAAAAGTAATGAGAAGATTGATATTGCTACATCATTTGATGTAATTGAACATGTTCCTAATCCAATCTCTTATTTAGAAGATATTTTCGAGTCATTAAAAATTGATGGAGAACTACATATTATGACTCCAAATTTTGATGAAATTCTTAATGATTTAATAAAAGATGACTTTGACACATTTAATTATCGTACTGCTCACTTGTACTATTTTAAAAACAACTCAATGAAATATATGTTGGATAAAGTTGGGTTTAAAAATATTACTATTGAATACCATCACAAAAGAGACCTTTCTAACCTACTTTTTTGGTTAAATGATAAAAAACCTACTGGTGATGGAAAATATAATTTATTTGATGAAGAATTTAATATTTTATATAAAAGATATTTAGAAAAAAAAGCTAAAGCAAGTCATATTTTAATAAAAGCAGTGAAAAAATAGAGTATGAAAGTAGGAATATTTGAGGAAAATTTTTCGAAGGATTTAACTGAACTGCTAGTATCTAAATATGGAGCTAAATTTTTTGATGGAAACTATGAAGAGTTTTTATTTGATCTTGATATAGTCTTTATAAGATTAAAGCATTATGTTGGTAAAAAAATACTAGATAAAGCTGTGAATCTCAAATATATATGTTCTCCAACCACTGGTTGGAATCATATTGATGTTGAAGAAGTGAAACGTAGAAAAATAGAACTAATATCACTAAAAGGAGAATTTGATTTTTTAAATCAGATTAGAGCAACTCCTGAACATACTTTTGGATTATGTTTATCGTTACTTCGAAATTACAAGGAGCTTTTTTTAAAAAATGATTCAAAATGGTCTGTTAGAGATAATAAGAAAGGTCAAGAATTATATGGAAATAAAGCTGGGATTATTGGTTATGGTAGGGTTGGAAAAATATTAGCTGGGTATCTTACTTCATTTGGTTGTGTAACTAGTTATTATGATATTTTAGAATGTGATAATAAAAATAATGAGGTTCAGAAAGAAATATCATTAGATCTTCTGATAGAAAAATCTAACATTATTTTTTTATGTGCATCATATACTCAAGATAATATTGAATTTATAAATAGTAAATATATAGACCTACTTAAAAATAAGTTTTTTATTAATACTGCAAGAGGTGAACTTGTAAATGAAAGTTATCTTTTAGAAAAAATAAGAATTGATTGGTTTAAAGGAGTGGCTATAGATGTTATAGCTAATGAAAGTGGAGATAATAATTTGGAAGTTTTTTTAGAATTATCAAAAAATAAAAACTTAATAGTGACCCCACATATTGCTGGTGCTACCCATGAGTCTATGTCCAGAACTGATTTATTTATATTAAATAAACTGTTATTAAAATTGGAGCATACTGAAAATGGCCAATAAGAAGATCATGTTTGTTGACTGGAGAAATGATTTCTTTTTACATGTTATAGATAAAGTATCAATAGATAGTGATAATGAAGTCTTGCATATAACTGAAAAGTCTTTTTTTAAAAAACATAAAAATATTAATATAACTTTTATTGATCAATTACAATTTGATAGACCTGAGTTTATATTTAATATTAATACTTATAATAGTTTGACTATTTCAAAAAGTTTAGTAGATAGTTACTTGAAATGTGAAAGTATATTTTTAAGTTTAATAGATAGGTATACTTATTTTAGTATTAGTGTGCAAAAAAGAAAAAGATTGTATTATGAACTACTTTTATATTGGGAAAATTTCTTTGATAAAAACAAAATTGAGTTAGTATGCTTCCCCACAGCACCTCACATGGGCTATGATTATGTTTTATATGAAGTGGCAAGAAAAAGAGGTATTAATACTTTTGTTTTAGAACGAACTCTATTCAACGATAGGTTAATTGTGAAAGAAGATATTTATGATACTACACAAGTGCCTATTGATTATTTAAAAGATTTAACTATCAGAGAATTAAAAGAAAATCTAAATGAATTCTTTTTAAAACAGGCCGAGTCAGTTAATAATTATTGGATAGATTATTCGAAGAAGATTAATGCTAGTGTTGTTGAAAAATCAAAAATCTCAAAACTGTTTACTTTATTTAATAGAATATTTCAAAATAATAAAAATATTTTAACATTGTTTACCCCTCTACGAATAAGTGCGATAAGATATGATCAATGTTTACCTCGAATATTTATACATTTAATTTCCTTGTATGAAAATAAAAAAACAAAAGTTTTTAGATTATTGTATGAAAGTAATGTTAGTAAAATTGATTATGAATCAACAAACTATATATACTTACCACTCCATTTTCAACCAGAACGAAGTACTGAGCCTTTAGGAGATATTTTTCAGCAACAAGAATTAATTGTAAAACTTTTGTCAGCTGCAATCCCTACTGATTGGAAAATTGTTATAAAAGAACACCCCCGGCAATTTGACCATACTAGAATTAATAGTGTGCATTATAGGGATGAATCTTTTTATAACAATTTATTAAAGGATAAGAAAGTAATTTTCAGTTCTTTAGATACTCCATCTGAATACTTAACAATTCATTCTAAGATGGTAGCAACAATTACAGGAAGTAGTGGTTGGGATGGAATTATTAATGGTAAAGAAGTGTTATTATTTGGTTGTCCTTGGTATATAGGATGTCGTAATAGTTACTTTATTACGTCAGTTGACGATTGTAAAGAAGCTATAATGTCAAGTTTGAAAAAGAACGAAGAAAATAAAAAAACTGATTTGTTAAAGTATTTAATTTATATGAAGAACGATTTTGTTATATCTACGAATGATGATAGATTTGCTATTAATTCTGAAATTAAATATGATAAATTAGTGTCAAACTTAGTTTTTGCTATTTTAAATAAATTAAAATAAATATATAATATAAAGAAGGAATTGAATGAAAGTTTTATTACTTGCCGGTGGATTTGGAACAAGACTTAGTGAAGAAACGGACATAAGGCCAAAACCTATGGTTGAAATTGGTGGAAAGCCAATTTTATGGCATATCATGAAAATGTATTCTCAATATGGTTTTAATGACTTTGTAATATTGCTTGGATATAAAGGTTATTATATAAAAGAGTATTTTGCTAATTATTTTCTTCATCAAAGTAACGTTACGATTGATTTAAAAAATAACAATATGGAAATACATAACAATTCAAGTGAACCCTGGAAGGTAACACTTCTTGATACTGGTTTACATAGTATGACAGGTGGTAGAATAAAGAGAGCTCAAGAATTTATTGGCAATGAAGCTTTTATGCTGACATATGGAGATGGTGTATCTGATATTAATATTGAAGAGTTAGTTAAATTTCATAAGTCACATGGAAAAGCTATGACAATGACATCTGCACAACCTGATGGTAGATTTGGAGCTCTAAATATATCAGAAGATAACCAAGTTTTAGAATTTATAGAAAAACCAAAAGGTGATGGAAGTTGGATCAATGCTGGATTTTTTGTATGTGAATCTAAAGTTTTTGACTATATAACAGAAGGTGATTTAACTGTGTTTGAACAAGCACCCTTAAAAAACTTAGCAAAAAATGGTGAAATTTTTACTTATAAACATGACGATTTTTGGATGCCAATGGATACTTTGAGAGATAAACTTAAATTAAATGAGATGTGGGATAAAAACAAAGCACCATGGAAAACGTGGGAAAAATGATGTTTGGAAACATTTATAAAAATAAAAAAGTATTAATTACAGGACATACTGGTTTTAAAGGCACTTGGCTTACAACTTGGTTATTAAATTTAGGTGCAAATGTTGTTGGGATATCAAAAGATATACCAACCCAGCCATCTATGTTTGAAGAGTTGAAATTGGAAGACAAAATAAAACATTATGAAGCAGATGTAAGAGATCTTCCTCAGATTATTGAAATAATTTCAAATGAGAAACCAGATTTTTTATTTCATCTCGCCGCACAACCAATTGTATCCACTTCATATATTAATCCAATAGAAACTATTTCATCAAATGTCATGGGTACGGCTAATATTCTTGAAGCTCTTAAAACATCAAATCACAATTGTACAGCAATAATAATTACTAGTGATAAAGCCTATGATAACGTTGAGCAAGTATGGGGATACAAAGAGGATGATAAAATGGGTGGAAAAGACATTTATAGCGGAAGTAAGGGTGCTGCTGAATTAATCATTAAATCTTATTATCATTCATTTTTTAAAAATGAAGTATCAAATATTAAACTGGCAATTGGACGAGCTGGAAACGTAATTGGCGGTGGAGATTGGGCAAAAGATCGAATTGTTGTTGATTGCATGGAGGCCTGGAGTGAAAATAAAAGTGTTGAGATTAGAAGTCCTGAAGCAACAAGACCATGGCAGCATGTATTGGAGCCTTTAAGTGGTTATTTGGATTTAGGAAAAGCTTTATTTAAAAATGATAAGTTACAGGGAGAATCCTTTAATTTTGGCCCAAGAGCTGAGCAAAATCATACCGTAAAACAACTACTTGAAGATTTATCCGTATATTGGAATTTTGATGATGTAAATAAGGCATTTACAGTTACAGGTAATATTCCTTTTCATGAAGCTGGATTATTAAAATTAAATTGTGATAAAGCACTATTTTATTTAAAATGGCAAGCAAACTTAGAATATAAAGATACTATTAAATTTACTAGTGAATGGTATTATGACTTTTATAATAGTAATAAGAATATTCTGGAAAAGACTATTGCTCAAATTTGCGAATACGAAAATATGGCAAAAAATAAAGTATTAAAATGGACGGAGTAATTTTAACACCATTAAAACAAATAAATCACCCAAAAGGTGATATCTATCATGCTATGAAAAAAAGCGATATAGGTTTTGAAGAATTTGGGGAAGCATATTTCTCGACTATTAATAAAAATGATATTAAAGGTTGGAAAAAACATACTAAAATGATTTTAAATCTTGTAGTACCTATGGGTGAAATTGAATTTATTATATACAATGAAAATAAAGATGAATTTTTTAATGTTAAGTTATCACAAGATAATTACCAAAGACTAACCGTACAACCAAATTTATGGATGGCATTTAGGGGAATTAGAAATAATAATATGTTATTAAATTTAGCAAGTATAGAACATGATCCCAATGAAGCTACTACAAATGATATTGAGAATATAAAATATGAATGGTAAAAAAGTATTAGTTACTGGTGCTAGTGGTATGCTTGGATCAAATTTAATTATAACTCTAAATTACAAAAATGTAATTGGTTATGGAAGTGAGTTTGATATTACAAATTCATCATTGGTTTATGAAAAACTAAATGAAATCAAGCCTGATATTATTATACATACAGCAGCTTTTACTAATGTTGAAGAGTGTGAAGTTGATATTGATAAAGCATATTTGATAAATTCTATTGGTACACAAAATATAGTCAACTATTGTATAAATAAAGATATTTTATTTATATATATATCTAGTACCGGAATATATGGAACAAATAAAAGTGATGAATATACAGAATTTGATAAAGTAGAACCAACTTCCATCCATCATAAATCAAAATATGTAGCTGAAAGGAATATTCAAAATCACTTGCATAAATATTTAATTTTAAGAACGGGATGGCTATATGGTGGGACAAAGACTCATGCTAAAAACTTTGTATATAAAAGATATTTAGAAGCACATAATAATGATCTGATTTATTCAGATGATTCTCAAATTGGAAATCCTACATTTGTTGGTGATTTGGTAAAACAGATTGAAGTGCTAATCAATACTAATCAGTATGGAGTTTTTAATTGTGTGAATGAAGCTACTCAGGTTACAAGATATGAGTATGTCAAAAGAATAATTGAGTTATTTGAAGTTAATTGTAAAGTTCAAATAGCTTCGTATAATTTGTTTAAAAGAGCTGCTCCCGTATCACAAAATGAATCAGCTACTAATTATAAATTAAATTTGTTGAATTTAAATACAATGGGACACTGGGAAATCTCTCTGGAAAAATACATAAATCAATTAAGTAATGAAATATAGTGTCAAAAGTCTCAATTTTAATGAATGCATACAATGCAGAGAAATATTTAAAAGAAGCATTAGATAGTATATATAATCAGACATATACAGACTGGGAGATCATTTTTATAGATAATTGTTCAACTGATTCCACAAAAGAAATCGTTGATAATTATGATGATAAAATCAGATATTACAAAACTAATAGTACTATTTCTCTTGGAGCAGCTCGAAATTTTGGACTTCAGTATTGTAACAGTGATTATTTAGCATTTTTGGATACTGATGATATTTGGTTGAAAAATAAACTTATAGCTCAAATTGAAGTTATGGATAATGATTATAGCTTTCAATTATGTTATTCTGGAGTAATTTTTATTGATGATAAAAGTAAGGAAATTGGAAGCTTGGTGCCTGTTGGTAAAAGTGGGAATGTATTTGGACAACAATTGACACGCTATGAAATAAATATGCAATCAGTTCTTGTCCGAAACAATATAAATTTAGTTTTTAATGTTGATTTAAAACACTCTCCTGATTACGATTTATTTATGAGAATTACATGTGAGTATAAAGTGTTTGTCACACGAAAAACTCTTGTCAAGTATCGTAAACTTACTAATTCTTTAACTTCAAAAAATATTAATGTTTGGGGTAAAGAAATGGAATTTACCTTAAATAAATTGTTTAAAAATAATCAACAACTAAAAAATCGTTATAAAAAAGAGTATAAATTAGCTTATGCAAAAGTTGCATATTACAAAGCACAATATTATATCTCTATTAATCACAGGTTGAATGCAAATAAAGTTTTATCGAAGTTTAAATTCGCAAGTTTTAAGTACTCAATTTTATATCTAATGACTTATTCTAAATATGTCTGGGATCTTATACACAAGGTGCTTAAGTGAATAATTCTTATTTTCTAATTAATGTAAAGAACTACAAAAATTATTTTTTACTTACATTTTTTTTGATTACACCATTTTTAAATTTAATGAAAGTAATATTTCCAAATAGTATAGTTTATTCAATACTTGTTACATTTTTAGCAATTATTTTAATCTGCTTTTTTGAATATAAAAAGTGCATAAACTTTAATTTTTTGGTTTTGCTAATTTATTTATTTATTTTGACTATAATACTTCATTTTATGTATCAAATTATTGAATATAATTTTTTTTCCCATTGGTACGTAATTCTGTATTCCCTTGGAATACTATTGGTCATTTTTTCAATGAATTTTATTTCTATAAAAGACTTTTTTATAAAATATTATCTTAGTTTGCTTATGTATACGTATATTATAATGGGAATTTTTATTCTATATGATTATGTGCTAATTGAATTTAAACTTGAATTTCTTCAATTATTTTATAGGAGTGATGCAATTGACTTAAAATATAGGCCTCTTGGTTTATCTGGGTATCCTTCAATGAATTCTATTTCGATAATATTCATATACTTCCTTATCTTACATCAATATGATATTAAAGGTGAACTTTTTTGTATAACGATATTTATTTTTTCAATATTAACAGTCATTTTAGTTTTCATCCAGCAGTCTGGAGCAGGTTTTTTGGTTCTTATATTGTCATTTATAATATTATTTTTTAGAGTAAATAAAAAAAAATTGTTAATGGTTTTTATTATTGTTGCTGTTATAATGGTATTAGTTAGGGATTATGTTGATTTTTATAAAATGAGTCCAAAATCAATTTTAGAAGTATTATTGATTTTTTTTAAGGAATTTCAAAATTATTGGGATAATGTTAAATCAATGATGGATCTTTTATTTGGTATCAATGGTCACATAAAATACCAAGGAGGTGAACTTATTTATGTTAACATAATAAGTAGACTTGGGCTCTTGTTTTCTTTAATTTACTTTTTTATATTAATAAAAATAATCTTAATGTATCGTAATATATTTTTTACTATTGCTATAATATCTTTATTTGTAGGAAGTGCACATTTTGGTGCTGCCTTTTCATTTTGGGGGAATCATTTTTTGATTACATTAATAATATTAAATATATTAGATATCGAATATACAAATTTAAAATTAAGGAACAGAGTTGATATTTAAATTCTTTAATAAGAGTTACAGGTTTTATATTATCTTAATAATTATTGTTGGATGTTATTCATTATTGATACATCAGGAAAGTAAACTTGGCTACAAAATCACATTTGAAATTGGAAAGATAAGTAAACTTGATAATTTAAATGTTAAAGAGAAAAATGAAGTTTGGAATAGATTAGAAGAATATGAAAAGAGTATTTTTCTTGAAGTTATGGGAGTGAAGGGAACTAACTTAATTGAAATAACATACTTTGATACGGACGGTAGGAAATTAAAGACAATTGAAGATGTTTTGAATGATATCACTTCTGAACATAATAAGTTAATTGACGTTTATGTTAAGCAGAAAAAATCTCAAATTGTGCATCTAAATAGAAAAATTGTTGCCTATAATTTAAGAATTAAATCGATTGATAGTATTTTGAACAAATCAAAAAAATCAAGCTTTTATAAAGAATTAAATGAATATGTAGAGATAGAAAAATTCATTATTAATGATAAAAAACTTGATTTAAATAAGCTTAAGAATAAATATATTTTATCCATAAGTGATACAAGTAAAAGTAACTATGTAATTTCAAAATTACCAGAAACATATATGAGTAAATTAGATTATAAAAAAATTATATTTTTATCTATATCTTTTGGTTTTATAATTTCATTAGTCTTATTACTTATTTTAGAACAACTAAAATATAAATTTATAAAACCGGGAAAGAACAATGCTTAAAACACTAATTATTGGTAAAAAGAGTAACTTATCGAAAAAACTAGTTAAAAAGTTAAATAATGTTGTACTTATCTCTTCTCGTGAAGTTTTCAAAAATATAAATATATTAGAAAATTTTAAGGACGAAAGTATAAACATAATATTCAACAATTTTCAACCTGCTACAAAACTTAACTCAAACGAAAACTATGCTGAATACATAAAAAGTTCCATATTTGTAACTTCTACGGTGCTGGAATATTTTCGGAATACGAATATAAATAAAATTATATATTCTAGTAGTAGTTCTGTTTATGGAGACAATTCTTTTTGTACTGAAACTGACATATTAAAGCCTAGTAATTTACACTCTTCACTAAAAATCGCTAATGAAAAACTTATTGAAAAATTTTGTAGGGAGCAAAAAATAGATTATACTATATCTCGTATATTTAATATGTTTGGTGGTAATGATGAGTTTTCTATAATTAAGAAAATAGTTAATGCATATTTTGATAATGCTGAAATAACTATATTGAATAATGGGACGGCAATAAGAGATTTTATTCATATTGATGACGTTGTTGAAGTTTACGCGTACATATTAGGAGTTAAAAATGTTAAAATATTGAATATTGGATCTGGCGTTGGCAATTCGGTGGAAAATATTCTATCTTTTTTAGAAAATAATGGAATAAAGATAGATACTTTTAATATTCAAAGGGAAGAACTAAAAATATCCACTGCAAATAGTCGATTATTAACAAAAGTCACTAATAAGTCTTCCTTTAAAAAAGTGGAAGATTATTTATTCAAAGAATTGAAGTTATGAAAAAAATTATCATTATTACTACTGTGCCTCTTAGCGTAGAAACTCTTATTAAAGGTCAAGCAAAATTTTTATCAAATTTTTATCAAGTAAAAATAGTAACGTCTTCCTCTATGCACAATGCTAAAATTTCTAGATATGAGGGAGTTGAAGTCAAATCTATAAATATGTCTAGAAAAATTACAATTTTTAGAGATTTAGTTTCTTTGTTTAAAATTTTATTTTTTATTTTAAAAGAAAAACCTGATCTAGTTTATACCTTGACACCAAAAGCAGGATTATTAGGTATGATTTCTTCTTTTTTTGCACGAGTTCCTGTCCGAATTCATAATGTTGTTGGTATGCCCTTGATGGAAGCTAATGGTCTAAAAAAAATATTGCTAAAATATGTAGAGATTATAACTTACTTTTTTTCTACACAAATTTTCTCAAATAGTTTTGGATTAAAAAAATTTATGCTAGAGAATTTAACAAAGAAAGATATTATAGTTATTGGTCAAGGATCTGTAAATGGAGTGGACACTGATTTTTTTGACAATAATTATACAAAAAAGGAAAAAAAGGATATTCGAGAATCATTAAAAATTGAAGAAAAGAGTTTTGTAATTACTTTTGTAGGTAGAATTGTTAAAGACAAAGGTATAAATGAATTAATAGAATCTTTTGTAATATTAAAAAAAGAATATGAAAATTTAAAATTATTACTTGTTGGCGATTATGAAGAACAATTAAATCCTATTGAAATAGAAAATTTGAATATTATTAAAACACATACTGATATAATATCTGTTGGTTTTCAAAATGATATAAGAAAATTTTTAGCAATAACAGATATTTTTATATTACCATCTTATCGAGAAGGGCTACCAAATTCATTAATTGAAGCTGGAAGTTATGGGATACCACTAATTGGAACTAATATTAATGGTTGTAATGAAGTCATTATTGACAATGAAACAGGTATATTAGTTTTAAAAAAAGATATGGCTAGTTTAAAAAATGGAATTGAGTTGTTATTAACTAATAATGAATTATATGATAAGATAAAATCGAATGTAAGAGTATCAATGATAAATAGATACTCTCAGAAATGTTTTTGGGGAGAATTAAAAAATGAATTTGAAAAGAATTTTTGATTTTGTTTTAGCTTTAATACTTAGTATACTTTTCTTACCTCTCTATATTACAATTTCCTTATTAATATATTGTAAAATGGGTAAACCTATATTATTTAGACAGCAAAGACCAGGATATAAAGAAAAAAAATTTGTAATCTATAAATTTCGAACAATGACAGATGACAAAGATAAAAGAGGAAAACTATTACCTGATGGACAAAGGATGGTAAGAATTGGGAAATTTATACGAAGTTTGTCTTTAGATGAGTTACCACAAATTTTTAATGTATTAAAAGGTGAAATGAGTTTTGTTGGTCCTAGACCTTTACTTATTGAATATATAGATTTATATAGTGATGAACAGAAAAAACGACATAATGTAAAGCCAGGTATTACTGGATGGGCGCAAGTAAATGGTAGAAATGCAATATCATGGGAAGCAAAATTTAAGTTGGATATCTGGTATATAAATAATCAATCTTTTGGTTTAGATATGAAAATACTGTGGTTGACATTTTTGAAAGTTTTAAAAAGAAGTGATGTTTCTTCAAATACTTCACTTACAATGGAAAAGTTTCAAGGATCAAAGAAATGAAAAGTTTGTACATTTATGGAGCAAGTGGACATGGTTTAGTTGTGGCCGATATCGCTAAATCATGTGGTTACAATAAAATTATTTTCATAGATGATGGTGACAATGATTTTATGTCCTTTGATGAGATAAAAACAAAAAATAAAACTCCATTGGTTTTTGGTATTGGATCAAATAAGATAAGAAAAAGACTATATGAAAAAGTAAAAATGTATGATTTTGAACTAGTAAATTTAATCCACCCAAGTGCAATAGTATCTGAATCAGTTACTATTGATTTTGGTGTAGTTATAATGCCTAACGTTGTCGTTAATGCAAATACAAAGATTGGAAAATGTGTAATCTTAAATAGTTCATCTGTTGTTGAACATGAAAATATAATTGAAGATTTTGTGCATATTTCTCCTTGTGTATCAATAGCGGGAAATGTAAAAGTTAAATGTAACACCCATATAGGTATTGGATCTTCTATTATCCAAAATATTAGAGTTGGTAAAAATTGTATTATTGGAGCAGGTTCTATTGTTATTAATAATGTTGATGATAATAAATTAGCCTATGGAAATCCATGTAAAACAATTAAGGAACTAAGTGAATAAAAGAATTTTTTTATCTGCTCCTCACATGAGTGGAAATGAACAAAAATATATAGAAGAAGTTTTTAAAAGTAATTATATAGCACCATTAGGTGAATATGTAAATAAGTTCGAAAAAAGTATTACTGATTATACTGGAGCTAAAAAAGCTTTAGCTGTGAATACTGCAACTGCTGCAATACATTTGGCTCTAAGAGTTTTAGGAATAAAAGAAGATGATGATGTGTTGGCTTCTACATTTACATTTATTGGTTCTGTTAATGCAATACTTTATCAAGGTGCAAATCCAGTTTTTATTGACTGTAAAGAAGAAACTTGGAATATCTCACCCCAGCTTTTAAAAAAATACCTAGAAACTTGCAAGAAAAAACCAAAAGCACTAATACTTACACATTTATATGGACAAAGTGCAGATATTGAAAATATATCGATTATATGCAAAGAGTTTGGTGTCTTTTTGATAGAAGATGCAGCTGAATCATTAGGTGCAACATTTAATGGAAAGCATACTGGTACATTTGGTGACTTTGGAATATATTCTTTTAATGGAAATAAAATACTAACGACCTCTGGTGGAGGAATGTTAGTATCTGAGAATGAAGAATATATTAAAAAAGCAATGTTTTATAGTACTCAAGCACGTGAGTCAGAACTTTATTATGAACACAATGAATATGGATATAACTATCGTATGTCAAATGTATTATCTGCAATTGGTGTCGCTCAAATGGAAGTTATTGAAGAAAGAGTAAAACAAAAAAGACAAATATTCTTTTGGTATAAGGAAATTTTGGCAGAGATAATTGATATAACTTTTATGCAAGAATTGGAACATTCAAGAGGAAATAGATGGCTTACTACTTTAACTTTTGATAAAACTGATTTTAATAAAATTATAAATGCATTAGAACTTATAAATGTTGAGTCTAGACCATTATGGAAACCTATGCATATGCAGCCCTTATTTAAAAACTCTAAATCTCTTCTTGATGGCACAAGTGAAAAACTCTTTAAAAAAGGTTTATGTCTTCCAAGTACTACAACTATGACAAAAGAAGATGTAGAAAAGATTTGCGATGTTATTAAACAAAATATAGAGTAAAGTTACAAAATGTTTTATGATAAAAGAGTTTTAAATTTTTTAGTTATTATATTTTTGACGACAATAACATTTTCATGGACTTTTTTTATCTTTAAAACATCATTTGATTACCAAATAATTTTATTTGTATTATTTTTTAGATTTTTATCCTCTATTTTCATATATAGAGATTATTCTTTATCCTGGTCGAAAGTTACACAGAAAACTTTTTTAATTAAAAGCATTGTTTATATTATTCCTTTTTTATTATACATGCCATTTGTTTATGGGCATTACCGTATTGCATTTATGTTGTCTGAGTTGTTTTTGTATTTGTTCTCTATTAATTTTTTAATGTATTCTTATTATTATCTTGTCAATAAAAGTAATATATCAAAAACCAAAAATGTCATCATATATGGGGCAGGTGAAGCTGGGCTTAAACTTAAAGAAGAGTTTAAACACAGTGAATATAGTGTTAAGTATTTCCTTGATGATGATGACTCTTTACATAAACGTACAGTTGATAGTATAAAAATCCTGTCTCTAAAACTTCTTCGAAGAACCATAAAAGAATCAAAATTTGATTTATTGGTTATTGCCATGCCAAGTGCTAAAAAAGAGCGAATAAAAATTATTTATAACAGACTTGATAAGTATTTTGATGAAATAAAAATTCTTCCTTCTTTGGATAATATTTTACAAGATGAACTTTTTTCAAAACAACTTCAAAATATTTCTGTTGAAGATCTTCTTGCACGGCATCCTCAAGATTTGGATAAACAACAAATTGAGACATTTATAAATGACAAAGTTGTTTTAATAACAGGTGCAGGGGGAAGTATTGGCTCTGAGATAGCCAGACAATGTGTTGGTTTTAATGCAAAACAAATTATCTTACTTGACCATAGTGAAGTTAATTTATACACTATAACAGAAGAATTGGATGAGTTTAATATAAATTCAATTATGAAATCGGTTGTAAATAAGCACTCATTAGAAGATGTATTTTCAAAATATAATCCTGATATCGTTATTCACGCTGCTGCGTATAAACATGTGCCTCTTGTTGAGGATAATATCTTAGATGGTATTACAAATAATATCATTGGTACAAAAAACTGTATTGATCTCTCAATCCAATACAAAGTCGAAAAAGTTGTACTTATCTCAACAGATAAAGCAGTACGACCTACAAACGTGATGGGAACTACAAAAAGAATATGTGAGCTATATGCCCAAAATGTTAATTCATATGACACTGAAATAGTGGCGGTTAGATTTGGAAATGTATTGGGATCTTCAGGCTCGGTCATTCCTAAGTTTAAAGAACAAATAAAAAATGGTGGACCACTAACTGTTACACATCCTGATATTACCCGATATTTTATGCTGATACCAGAAGCTTGTGAGCTTGTACTTCAAGCGGGCTCCATTGGAAAAGGTGGAGAAATATTTATTCTTGATATGGGTGAGCCTATTAAAATAGTTGATTTGGCAAAAAAAATGATTGAACTTTC
>CAJXWI010000009.1 GCA_913062735.1 uncultured Arcobacter sp. | reverse complement strand
TCCGGCATAGCTCAGTGGTAGAGTAGATGACTGTTAATCATTTGGTCCCAGGTTCGAATCCTGGTGCCGGAGCCATTTAAAATTTATTACAACACATTCCGGCATAGCTCAGTGGTAGAGTAGATGACTGTTAATCATTTGGTCCCAGGTTCGAATCCTGGTGCCGGAGCCATTAAAAGCTTTTAGATATTTGAACCTTAGTTCTTTTATCTAGAAGCTTTTTTTTTGCCTAAAATTTTATTTTATATGTTTTACATTCAAAATTTATTAAATACTTAATCTTTCCATATATCAACATCTTTGCCTTTTTTTCTAATACTATTGGCTCTTTTTGTTAAATACCTTTGAAATTCTGCTTCATTTTTGTACTCTTGGCTGCCTACATAATCTACTATACTTTGAAGATGAAATTTTTTAAAATTAGATTCAATTCGTATTATTTCTTTACCTTTGTTATCAAAAAATATAATACTTGGGTTATAAGTAATATTTAGTTTCTTTAACCAATCTTTTGTATTCATGATAATTTTTGAAGGCGTTACAAGGGCAGTATTCACATCCATATCAACAAATCGTATATCAATGTTCTTTAGAAGTTTTAGTATGATAGGATCTTGTAGAAATAAAGTATGCAGTTTTTTACACTCAAGACAATTTTCATACTCAAAAAATACTGCAAGTGCTTTGCTGTTTTTATCTCTTCTAAAGTTCTTAGATGTATTAATAAAAAGTTTATTTTTTATGCTAGTTTCCGAAATATCTTTTTTACTGTATTTTCGTAGATAGTTTTTAAAGCTAAGCGTTTTTTCTTCTTTATTTTTAATATAATCAAGGGCAAGATTGAATTTTTTAAGGGGAATGTAGCCATTTAGTCTTAATATTTCTTCGCTTTTTTCATTAAAGAAAATCAAGGTGGGTGTAAATTGTATTTGATATTTTTTTGCAAAACTTTTTTCACTGTATGTTTTTCCATCAAGATAATTTATTTCTTTATCTCCAAACATATTGATATCAATAATGGAAAAATGTTTTTGTAATTTTTCTTTTGTTTTTTTATCTCTTAAATTATGGCTGATAAATTTATTACAATACGGGCAATCTTTTTGATGTACAAATATTATAATACGTTTGTTTTCTAAGGCTTGTTCTTCAATATCATCTTTAATATCTAAAAAACTATCTAAAAACCAAGAGGGAATATTAACATCTTTTGCGCCATAAAACTTGCCTTCTTTATTTTCTTGGGCCATTAGAAAAGTAAGGCAAAAAAACATAATAAATAAAAAGTGACGAGCTCTCATAAAAGCTCCTTTAAAATAAAAGCTATTATTAATAATAGTCTTATACACTTAAAAATAAATTGATTGTTTTTTTAATTTATTAGTTTAAACAAAAAAAGGAATTTCGTATAAAATACAACTAGGTATTTTAATTAGTGGGAATAATAATCTTTAAATGCTTTTATCACTTTTTGAATATCTTTTTTTGAGATATCTTTATGTGTGACTAAACGAAGTTTTCCGTAACCTGAAATTAAAATATTTTTTTCTTTTAAATAAGCAAGTAGTTTTTTCGAGTTTTTAACTTCAATAAATAACATATTGGTGTCATTAGAAATTATTTTTATATCTTTTATCTTTTTTAATTCTTTTTTTAGTTCTTTTGCATTTTCATGGTCATTTTTTAAAGCATCAATATTGTATTCAAGTGCATGTAAACCTGCAGCGGCTAAATATCCTGCTTGTCTCATTCCTCCACCTAACATTTTTCTGTATCTTCTTGCTTCTTGTATAAATTCCTTGGAACCCACTAATAATGAACCTATAGGAGCTCCTAAGCCTTTTGACAAACAAATAGATACTGAATCTGCATATTGTGTAATCTCACTTATTTTTACATCCAAGGCTACTGCTGCATTAAATACTCTTGCACCATCAATATGTAAAAGTAAATTGTTTGCTTTAGCAAAGTTTTTGGCTTTTTTTAAATAAGATAAAGAAAGAACTTTTCCATCATGGGTATTTTCTAAGCATATTATTTTACTTTGAGCAAAATGGGAATCTTTTGGTTTTAAGGCTTCTTTTATTTTTTTTAAACTTAACGATCCATCTTTTTTAAAATCTAAGGGTTGGGGTTGGATGCTTCCAAGCACAGCAGCTCCTCCTGCCTCATATTTATAAATATGAGCTTCTTGTCCACAAATATACTCTTCACCTCTTTTACAATGAGATAAGAGGGCTAAAAGATTGGCTTGGGTACCTGAGCTTGTAAAAAGAGCATCTTCTTTGTTTGTAAGTTTGGCTATTGTTTTTTCCAAAAGATTTACACTTGGATCTTCTCCATATACATCATCTCCTACTTTTGCTTGAAACATAACTTCTTTCATTTTAATGCAAGGTGTTGTAAAAGTATCGCTTCGTAAATCAATTGTTTTTTTCATGCTTAGCCTATTATTTTATTTCACAGTTTTCTTTGTATTGTTTTATAATAAATTCATCTTGAATTTTCTTGATATCAACCTTAGGCGCTATACAAATATATTCTTTTTCATCTTTTTTAATAATATAGGTAAATTCATAAATAAAATGTTTACTTGAACTTAATACTTTATTGTTTAAGAGTTTACTTGAGAGTTTTAATATTTCTATATTATTCTTTTTTAGATACTGTTCTTTAAATAATATAGGCAAAGCTTTTTCTTTTGTGCTCTCAAAAACAATGTATAAGATAAAAAGTAAAGATAAAAGACCTACATAAATAAGCTGTTCTTTTTTTCCAAATTTATTGTTGATCTTATAGATGACAAGAGCTAAAACTATTAAAATGAGTACAGATATGAGTAAAATTTGCATAATATTTCCTATTTTCTATTTAATTTATTTTTAAAATCTTTTGGATTTAGATATTTTGTTTTTTTAAGCGGACTTGCTAAAAATTCGTCCTGCATTTCATCATTATTTACTTTTTTACTTGTTTTGTTTGCATAGGCTTTAGCGCTTAAGTATTTATTTGGATTTATTTTCTCTTTAAAAGAAGAATGACTTGGTTTTGTAAGCTTAATTACATCCATATTTTCTATGAGTTTTTTGTCTATTTTATTTAGAAGTTCTAAAACTTTAGCAAGATTTTCTTTTTTTACATTTAATATAATTTTCTCTATAACAAATCCTTAGTATAAATCAATAAGTGATTGCACGTGTTTTGAGGTTCCAAAATCTTCGTCAATACTTATTGCTATTTTTTTAAAATCTACGCCAGAAATATCTTTTAAGGAATTTAATATTTCTTTTTTACCTTTTACCAGTTCTTTTGATTTAATTCCATGTGAAATAGATAAAGAGGCTTCCACAAAAGCAGAAAGTTTGTCACACTGTTTAAGTGCTAAACCATCAATAGCATTGTATTTATTTTCATTGTATGCATCAAGATCTTTTACTACTTCTATTTTATCTAAATTGATTTTGTTTAAAAATTCATCTTTAATGCCATCGTATAAACCAAGCAAATAAGAAAATTCACTGTGCAAGAACTCTGGAATATTCGGAAGAATTTTTTCATTTATTTTTATAATCTCGTATTCAGAAATAATTTCAGATAATTCATCTACTGAGTATTTAACAGGGGATATAATATCTCTTGTTAGGGCTTCTGGGAAATCATGAAATAATGATACAAAAAAATTATTCTGTAAACGTTTATCACAGGCTTTTATTTCTATTGAGTAAAAATATGAAAAAATAGCAACAGTAAGCATATGTCCTAAAACAGAAGTTTCGGGAACTCTAGGTGTTTGTGCCCAACGTTTTTGAAAACGTAAACGACCGCTTAAATCAATAACTTTTGCCAGTTTTTTATTAAGTGCAATCTTCCTTACCCCTATTAATTCATAATAGTCTTCAAGCTCTTCTTCTACAGACGTTTTTAATTCTTCTATATCACTTAAGAATTGACTGGTTTGATAAACAATTGCAAATTCCCATTTAGTAGCTAAATATGAAGCCGCTTTTAATATAAAGCGTTCTTTTTTGTACATAGTATCATCATGTAAATAATTTTCAAATTTTTTAAGGAAAGCGCCATTATCAATATTGATTAAACAAGGAGATAGTTTAGTAATAACCCAGGCATTGATTTCTTTTGCTTTTTTCTGCAAAGCATTTCTAAAAACATCGGGTCGTATATCTGTAACCACTGTTCTTCTTAAAAACTCAAAAATACCAGCTTCAATTAGGTGGGTGTAATTAATATCTTTTTCAAATTTTGCAATAAAAAAAGCGATTATAAATTTGTGAGCTTGTTTATCAAGCTCCACAAGTTCAACCATACGTGGATAATCATTCCACCTTTGAATGGAAGCAGAAGCAAAAATATGATCAATGAGTCTTGCACTAATCATTTTTGTCCTTTTTATCTTTGTTCTCATCACCAGTATAAATCATTTTTTTACCCAATAACATTAAAATAACTACGATTCCAACAACAACATAAGCAACCCATGGTTCTCTCATCTTAGTCCTTTAAAATGAATTATGCTCTACAAGATTGATATAAAGCGTTAATTTTCTCTACTCTTCCTTCATGACGTCCATTTGCAAAAGATGCTTGATTCCATGTATTGATAATAGCTTCAAGAGCTCCAAGTCCAGATACTCTCTCCCCTAAACAAATGACATTGGCATCATTATGTTCTCTTGCCATTTGAGCTGAGTATTCATTATGGCATAAAGCAGCTCTAATACCATCAAACTTATTAGCAGCCATAGACATTCCAATGCCCGAACCACAAATTAAAATTCCTTTTGAATCTTTATCTTTTAGTACTTCTTTGCAAAGTTTTGCGGCAAAATCAGGATAATCCACGCGGTCTTTATTATTTGGACCTAAATCAATTACTTCATGACCTAGATTTTCAAACATCTCTTTAACTATGCTTTTAAAATCAACGCCAGCATGATCGGCTGCTATAAAGTATTTCATTAGTATATTCCTTCTTCGTGTTTTATTTTTTGTGTTGTACCTATCATATCTTTTTCTATTGAGCTAGGGGTTCTGAACATTCTGTCCCATCTGATTTTGTAATCTTTGTCCCAAGAAAAATAAATAAACCAAGGTTTACCAATAATATATTTGTATTTAACAGTACCCCAAAATCTTGAATCGTTTGAATGGTCTCTGTTATCTCCCATCATAAAATATTCCCCTTTAGGAATTTCTAGGGGCATCATATTAAACAAGGGTGTTAAACGTGCATCATTATAAACAACGCTTGGGTCATTATGAATACCTGGGTGTTCTTTTTTGTATGGATTAATTAACCATAGTTTATTATTCCATAAAGTATATTCAGATTTTTTATAATTTTCTTTTACAAAATCATTTCCTTCATGTGGATGAAGATATAAAACTTTATCTTGTAGTGCTACTAAATCTCCTCCTAGTGCAACTGCTCTTTTAACATAATGAATTTTAGGATCATTTGGATATAAAAAAACAACAATTTCTCCACGTTTAGGACCTTCGGCTTCAATTAAATGACCATTGCCATTAAAATCAGGCAATAAAGTAAAAGAAGGAAGACCTAAAACTCCAGGAGTTTTTGGTAAAGGAATACCATAAGAGAACTTTTTAACAAAAAGCATATCTCCTATTAATAGAGTATTTTTCATAGAACCAGAAGGAATTACAAAAGCTTGGGCTACAAAAAAGATAATAGTTAAAACAATTACAATCGTACCCGTCCAAGTAGAAGACCAATTAAAGAGTTTTCTAAACATCTAATCTGTCTTTTCGCACTTTTGCAGCTTTTAGAGTATTTTTTAATAACATAGCAATAGTCATTGGACCTACTCCTCCTGGAACTGGCGTGATGTAAGAACATTTTTTGCTTACATTTTCATAATCTACATCCCCAACAAGTTTTCCATCTTCAAGACGGTTGATTCCAATATCAACAATAATTACACCTTCTTTTACCATATCTTCAGTAATTAAATTGACAACTCCAACGCCTACACAAATAATGTCAGCAAGTAAAGTATGTTCTTTTAAGTTTTTTGTATCAATATTACAAGTAGTTACTGTTGCATGTTCATTTAAAAGTAAAGTACCCATTGGTTTTCCAACAATATTAGAAGCTCCAATAACACAAACATTTTGACCTTTTACATTAATATTATATTCTTTTAATAGCTCCATAACACCATAAGGTGTTGCTGGTATAAAAGCATCTAGTTTAGTAGTAACTCTACCAATATTATAAGCATGAAAACCATCAACATCTTTTCTTGGATCAATGGCTTCTAAAATGGCAGTCGTATCTACATGAGGGGGTAAAGGAAGCTGAACCAAAATACCATCAATATTTGGATTCAAGTTCATCATGTGAACGGTATCTAGAATATTGGCTTGCGTAATAGTAGAAGGCATTTCATGTACAACAGAATAAATTCCTGCTTTTCTACATGCCTTGCTTTTCATACCAACATAAGCAGCACTTGCGGGATCAGCACCTACTAATAATACAGCTAAACCTGGAGTAACTTGTTCACTTTCTTGAAGTGCATTTACTTCATTTTTGACTTCGTCTTTAATTTTATTAGATAACGCTTTTCCATCTAGAATAATCATTGTGTTTTGGCCTTTTATTTTACTTTTTATTTTATTTCCTATTTCTTGGCTATAATAGCCAAAAGTCATTTATATAAAGGTTAAGGTTGAAGCTTTGTTTATTATTTATTTTAAGTACTTTTTTATTAAGTGATGAATTAGATACTTCTTTTATTACTAAGTATGAATACGGTGCGATGTTGTACAAAAACCCAAGAGGAATTGGTTGTATTAAATGCCATCAGGGTGCTTCAAAAGAAGTTGTGCTTGCAATATACTTAGATAAAAAAGACCAAGAACAAAAAATCATTGTTCCTGCAATTAATCAAATCACCTTTGCAGAATTTAAAAAAGTTTTACAAGCAAAAAAAAGTGAATCCCTAATCATGCCTACGTATTTTTTAACCAATGATGAAATTGCATCAATATATTTTTATATTAAAAATATGAAAAAACAGTAATTCTAAAATAAGTAGACCTAATTCAACTAACTCTTAGTATCTTTTATGTATCATGCGCCACTAATTTAAAACAAAAGGATTAATATGTTAGAGGGTATCGTAAGAGATAGTATGCATAGACAAGCAACTAAACAACTAAGAAAAGATGGTTATTTAATTGCTAATATTTATGGTAAAGGTTTAGAAAATATTTCTGCAGCTTTTAAAAGAAATGAGTTTATCAAAGCTTTAAGAGTTAAAGAAAATATTGTATTTGAAGTAAGTGTTGCAGGAACTGTATACAAAGTGGTTGTTAAAGAATATCAAAAACACCCAATGACTTCAGATTTATTACATGTTGATTTAATGGTTGCACAACCTGGTGTTAGAACTAATTATTTAGTACCAGTTACAACTTCTGGAACTCCTATTGGATTGAAAAATAAAGGTTTATTTATTGTTCATAAAAAAAGAGTACCTGTTAAATGTACTGTTGAAAATTTACCAGAAGCATTCGCATTAGACGTATCTAATTTAGATACAGGTCATTCAATTTTAGTAAGAAATGTTGAAATGCCAGCTAATGTTGATTGTTATTTAGACCCTAGAGTTCCAGTTGTAGGTGTTATTAACGCAAAATAATGTTTTTAATAACAGGCCTTGGAAATCCAGGTAGTAAGTACGAACTTACAAGACATAATATAGGTTTTTTAGTTATTGATGAAATAACTAAAAACCTAAGTCTTCAAACATCTATCAATAAATCTAATTTTATAGCAACGCTTATAAAATCTTCAAATTCTCTTTTTGCAAAACCACAAACATTTATGAATAACTCAGGACAAAGTATAGAAGCTATTTCTTCTTATTATAAGATAGAAAATGAAAATATAATTGTAATACATGATGATATAGATTTGCCTTTTGGAAGCGTTAAGTTCAAAATAGGTGGAGGTCATGGGGGACATAATGGTTTACGATCTTTAGATGCACATATTGGAAAAGAATATATACGTGTTAGAGTAGGGGTTGGAAAACCTGAAAATAAAACAGATGTGGCAAATTATGTTTTAAGTGATTTTTCAAAAGTAGAATTAAATGCTTTAGAGGATATAATACCTCATATTATCAAAGCTATTGAGGCTATAAAATCTTTGCCTTTAGTGGAAGTAAAATCCAAATTTACAATGAAGTAAAATGAGCTTAATTACACAATATATTTTATCAAAATTTTTAAAAAACTTTTTTATTATTTTAATTTCTCTGGAGCTATTTTTTGTAGGTTTAGATTTTTTGCAAAACTTTAAAAAACTGCCAGAATCTGCTAACTTACAATTATTATATTTGTTATATAATTGTTTTTTCACACTTACTCTAACCTTACCTTTATCCTTAGTATTTGCATGGATAGTAACCCTAGTTGTTTTTATTAAGTCCAATGAGTTGGTGGCATTTTATTCTTTAGGTACAAAAGAAAAATATATATACAACCCAATTATGCGCATGTCCTTTCTTTTATTAAGTATTTTATTTTTATTGCAAGCTACACCTTTGGCTTATTCTTATGAGCAAAAAGGAAAAATTGTTAAAAATGAATATTTTACAAATTCTAAAGCAGATATTTTTTTAAAGTATAATGATTATTTTGTGTATTTTAAAAAACTATACCCCTTAGAAAAAAAAGCCATAGGAATTCATATTTATAAATTAGAAGGAAGAGATATTGTTGAAAGTATAGTTGCAAGGCGCGCTTATTTTCAAAATAATAAATGGTATGTATTGGATGCAAAAATACTTACAAAACCTCTTAATATTGATTTTAAAAGCTCAAAAATTGAAGTAAGGCATGAAAAGTTTTTACATACGCTTGAAGGTTTTAAACCAAAAATACTTGACAATGTATACGAAGCAAAATCAAAATTTTCTATTTTAGATGCTTTAAGCGCTTTGGTTTTATTAAAGGAACAAGATATAAGCACTTTAAAAGTAAGGGCTTCTTTATACTATGAAGTTGTAGGGATATTTTTTGTTCTGCCCTTACTCTTGCTGGTTTTTTCTTTTGCCAAAGCAAATGCCAGAACTTTTTCTTTTACCGCTTTTACTACCTTTAGTATTTTTGGGACCTTGATTGTTTGGGGAATATTCTTTATGCTGCATAAACTTACTTTTGGGGGTATATTATTACCTGAACTCTCAATTCTCTTGCCCTTTTTCATCTGGGTAATGCTGGCTTATTTTATTTTTGTAAAAAAGAGCTCTTCTAATTAAAGTATTTTACTTTCTTGCAAAGAATTAAACTTTTTATAATTAATACTTTTATATACTTTCTTAGCGAATATTATAATGTATTTTGGAGAACTATGAACAGTAATCATAAAAAAGCCTATGGTTTATGTATTTATAAAATTAATAAAAAGAGTATTAAGGTGCTTTTATGCAAGGGTGTCAAAAGTAGGGATTCTTGGGGCTTTTTAAAAGGTGTTACGCTTAAAAATGAAGATGAGAAATGTTGTGCACAAAGAGAAGTTGAAGAAGAAAGCTCTCTTTATGTAAAAAAACAGTATTTTGAAGAATACTTCGAGCAATTAAATGATGAAAAGGATGTCGGAATTTGGTTGGTTAATGCATCTTGTATTGATGATATGGACGATAAATTTATGGATGATAAATTATTTGATAATTTTTTATCTTGGGAAAATCAAAAAGTAAAATTCTTTTCTTTGGAAGATTTACCTTTAATAAGGGACAAACAAATGTACATAATGAAAGATATTAAGGATTTTTTGCAAAATAAGCATTAACGCCATTTGCAATACCTTTTGCTATCTTTTTTTGATAAGCGCTAGAATACAAGCGTTTACTCTCTAAAGGATGAGACATATATCCAATTTCTACTAAGATAGAAGGCATTTGAGCCCCTACAAGGACCCAAAAAGGACCTTCTCTTACTCCACTATCATTTACTTTTTTATAGGATTTTCGTAAGTTGTGTAAGATGTTTTTTTGTACATCAATAGCAAGTTTTTGAGAAGCTGTTATTTTACTTCTATTTAAAACGGTTAAAAATGAATTTTTAGAAGAATAATTCATTTTTCGTAGGTCTGAGCGGTTTTCTTTTGCTGCCACTCTTTTTGCTCTTTCACTTCTAGCAGGACTTAAAAAGAACGTTTCAATGCCACTTATTCTATGTGCTTTACTTTTAGGAACGGAGTTTGCATGAACAGAGATGAATATATCTGCTTTTTTTCTATTGGCTAAAATGGTTCTATTATTTACTTTTATAAATTTATCTTTATTTCTGGTTAGATAAACTTTATATCCTTCTTGTTTTAAATAGCTATAGAGGTATTTAGATACTTTTAATACGCTGTGTTTTTCATATCGTTTATAAGGTCCTACTGCACCTGAATCCTTGCCTCCATGTCCTGCATCTATTACTATGACTTTATTTTTATTAACATAATATTTATTTTTTATAATCTTTGAAATACTTGGAGATATTCTTTTTTTAGATAAATTGTGTATTTTAATGATTATTGATCTTTTATTAAAACTATAAGTAGTTTTTAGATTTTTCTTATGTGATAATACGATTCTTAGTATGTCTTTTTTATTTTGAGCGATACTTATTCTATCAATACCATTAATACTAAGTTTACTAGGTTTTGCATCTTTAAAATTCCCTTTAATATCAAAGACATCTTTTGAAAGCTTTTTATAATGTAATTCAAAAAATGTCAAATATTTATTGTTAATATTTTTATTAAAGGTCACAACAATAGTATTGTTTTTTGTATAAACAGATTTTATAGTGTATTTAGATTTATTATACGTGGAGGTTTTTTTTACAGACTTTTTTACAGGAGCTTTTTTAAGAACTGTTTTTTTAACGATGGTTTTTTTACTGTGTATTTTTTTTAGTTCATTTTGGTATTTTGTTGTATTGTACTGCAGTTTTTTACCTACAGATATAAGTTCTTTGAGGTATTTTTCTTCTTTTTTTATATCTGAACTTAAAACAGCTCTTAAATAAGACATCTTTAAATTAGAATATTTATAGGGTAAACTGGATGCCAGTAGATTAGTACTGGCAAATAATAATATTAGAAGAATTAAACTTCGTAAAATTTATTCTCCTTTGGTGAGTTTTTCCATAAGTTCTGCAACGCTAATGATTTTATCAATTTTATAACCATTTGCACCTGTGAAAAATAACCCTGTTTCTTCATCTCCATTGTAAGCTGAGGATAATCTATCTGCAATACAATATCCCACTGCTTTTGCTTCAACCCCTCTGTGACAAGGTGCAACACAGTTTGATATACAAACAACTTTTGGTGCTGTTCCTTTTTCAATTGAGAATTGCAATTGTGTTTTAACACCACGTGCGGGTAAACCAACAGGAGATTTAAAAAGTTTAATATCATCTGCTTTTGCACTTAAAAGTATTTTCTTAAAATTTGCATGGGCATCACATTCATAAGTAGCAATAAAGCGTGTTGCCATTTGAACACCCGTACAGCCCATATCAATGTATTTATCAATATCATCTTTCGTCCAAATTCCACCTGCTGCAATAATAGGCATAGAACCCCAGTTCTTTGCTTCTTCAATAATAGGAGCAATGATGTTTTCTAATTGAAATTCTTCTTGAAAACATTGTTCATAAGAAAAACCTTGATGTCCACCACTTAAAGGTCCTTCAACAATAACTGCATCTGGAAGTTTATTATAACGTTTCCATTTTTTACAGATTAATTTTAAAGCACGTGCTGAAGATACAATTGGAATTAAGGCAACATCTGGATAATCTTTTGTAAATTCTGGCATATTTGTAGGAAGTCCAGCTCCCGTTATTATCATGTTTACACCAGCCTCACAGGCATCTGTAACTGTTCGTCCATAATCATTTGATGCATATAACACATTACATGCAAGAGGCGCATCTCCACATATTTTTCTTGCATTTTTAACAATAGCAGTTAAACCTTCTTTTGAATAAAAGTTTAGTGCGTCTTTTGGTTTCCCTCGTACTAGTTTTTCTGCATAAGCTTTATTTTCATAATATCCTGTTCCAACACCAGAAATTACTCCTAAACCGCCTTCTTTACTAACAGTTCCTGCTAATTTGTCCCAGCTTACACCAACACCCATTCCACCTTGGAATATAGGATGTTTTATTTCATATTTTCCTATTTTCAAAATTAGCCCTTTATTATTATTCTAGCGAAACTTTTTTTACCTTTTTGTAAAATGTACTCGCCTTTTTCTAAATTTAATTTTTCATCAGAGATTTTTTTCTGATTTAAAGAAACTGCATTGGCTTTTACATCACGTCTTGCTTGTGAAGTAGACTTAACCAAATTACTATCAACTAGTACTTGACAAATCCAAGCACCTTCATCAAAAGTGAATTCATCCATTTCTGTAGGAATGTCTTTTTTTGCGAATATTTTTTCAAATTCTTCTTTTGCTTTTAGACCGCTTCCAACTCCGTGGTATTTCTCAACCAATTCCATCGCCAAGTTTTCTTTTACTTTTTTAGGATGTAAGCTTTTATTCTCAACTCCAATTTGTAAATCTTTAATCTCTTGAATGGATTTTTGTGACAATAGTTCATAAAAACGCCACATTAATTCATCAGATACTGATAATATTTTTCCAAACATATCATTGGCTTCATCTGTAACACCTATATAATTGTTTAAAGATTTAGACATTTTATTAACCCCATCTAAACCTTCTAATATAGGCATCATTAAAACAGCTTGCTGTTTTTTACAGTCATAGGCTTTTTGTAAGGTTCTTCCCATAAGTAAATTAAACTTTTGATCTGTTCCTCCAAGCTCAATATCTGTATTCATAGCAACAGAATCATAACCTTGCAATAAAGGATACATAAATTCACTTACTGCTATTGGTGCTTGTGCTGCATAACGCTTAGAGAAATCGTCTCTTTCTAACATTCGTGCAACAGTAAGGTTTGATGCAAGATTAATAATACCACCAGCACCCAACTCTTTTAGCCATTTTGAGTTGAACATTACTTCCGTTTTAGCAGGATCTAGAATTTTAAATACTTGTTCTTTATAAGATTGGGCATTTGCTAAAACTTGTTCTTCACTTAATATTTTTCTTGTTTCGCTTTTTCCAGTTGGATCACCAATAGTGGCAGTAAAATCTCCAATTAAAAATTGAACGATTCCTCCAAATTTCTGAAAAGTAGCTAATTTTTGTATTAAAACAGTGTGCCCTAAATGTAAATCTGGAGCTGTTGGATCAAAACCAGCTTTTACATAAAAGTGTTTACCTGTTTCATAAAATTGTTTTATTAATTTTTCAATTCGTTCAAAATCAATGATTTCAAAAGAACCTCTTTTAATTTCAGCTAACGCTTCTTTTATTTTATTTTCCATATAACCTCTTTTAATAAGTGTGATATTATACTATGTAATCATTAAAGTCATATTATGTTTAAACAATTCGCAATTAGGTACATCTAAAGCTTACTTTATCATTGATAAAAACTACACAAAATAGTATGTAAGTAATAAAATAATACTTACTTGTATGCATCTTTTTTAGAGAAAAAATCAATTACTTTTGATTTTTTCTCAATAAAACTTTTGACTCTTTCAATATTTGGGTCATTTATTTCAAATTCAATATCACAATATTGTCTGTATGAATGTTTTTCTCTCCCATACGATATTGATAAAATATAAATATCGTATTTTGACATATAATTTAATAATTTAGCTAACTCGCCTTTATTATTAGGCAAAGAAACCAACATTTTATATGTATAATAAGTATCTCCCATCCATTGTGCGTATAACATTTGTTCTTTATTTATTATTTTAGAATAGGCTTTATCACACATTTTATGATGAATTATTCCTTTTGCCCCTTCTTTAAAAGTAACAATACCATCACCTGTTTTTGGATGACAGCAGTGATCAAATTCAATACTAGAAATAGTAAAATTTGATGTTAATAAAATATTATCAAATTTATATTCTTTTAAATTTGACGTAAACATTTTAAACATGGTTACAAAACCGGCTTTTTTATTAATATTTTTTTCAATGGTTTTTTTTACATTTTTTAAATAAGACAAATCTAATGGAATTTTTTGTAAAGAAGATACGGGATACGCTTCTATAATATCTTTTTTGTATCGTGAAAAAATAGTATTAATGATATTCGCACCCGTTAATTCATCTAATTCTTTTTCTCTGTGTGAACATAAAATTTTAATTTGTTTTTTTGCTCTGCTTGTTATTACCATATCTACCCATGAACATCTAGGAATATCATGATCTAATGTTTTAATTGAAACGATATCAGAACTGTGAAGTTCTGTTAAAAGTGGTTTTTTAACTTTATTAATATAACATTCACTGGCTTTATTTCCTACATCTGTATGAATCATATAGGCATAATCATAGGCAGTAGAACCTCTTGGAAGTGTGAATATTCCACCCTTTGGAGAATAAACTACTATTTCTTCAGAAAAAAATTCTTGTTTGGTTTCATGGTAAAATTCTTCCACATTTTCATTGGAGTATTCAAGAGACTTAAGCCAGTTTAAATTAGGCCCTTTTTTATTTCCACCTTTATATTTCCAATGCGCAGCAATTCCATATTCTGCAACTTTATTCATATCAAATGTACGTATTTGTACTTCATGAATTTTTGAATTATAAAAAACAGTGGTATGAATGGTTTGATAACCATTTTCTTTAGGTGTTGAAACATAATCCTTAAAACGTGCAATAAGCGGTCTGTATTCAAGGTGCATAAACCCCATGACTTTATAACAGTCAATTTCATTTTCAACCATAATTCGTATGGCTAAAAGGTCCAATACTTCATCAATATTGACACCTTTTCTTTGCATTTTTAAATAAATAGAATAATAATGTTTGATTCTAGATTTAATAACAATCTTATCTTGCTCATATCCATTCTTTTCCAATAGTTTTTTAGTAGAAGATATGAATTCATTAAAGGTCACCGTAATTTTATGTGCGTGTTCTTGAATGAAATCATCAATCTTTTTGTATTCTTTTGGATAAATATATAAAAAAGACAGGTCTTCAAGGGCATTTTTAATAGAAGAAATTCCTAGTCTGTGAGCAATTGGAACGTAAACCACCATAGTCTCTTCTGCAATACGTAATTGTTTTTCAGGACTTAAGGCTTGAAGGGTTAGCATATTATGCAGTCTGTCACATAATTTTACTACTAAAACTCTGGGATCATCAATAGAAGCTATTAACATTTTTCTAAAAGTAAGCGCAGATGACATTAGTTTAGTATTGGTGGATGAGGGAATAAGCTCATGTTCTCTAATTTCATCAATTTTTGTTAAACCATCAACCATATGAGCAATTTCATCGCCCCATTGATTTCGTACAAAATCTAAATTGTATTTGGTATCTTCTACTACATCATGCATTAAAGCAGTTGCTACAATATCTTCATCATTAGAGGCATGTTCATAGTCTACATCTACGCCACCAATACCATGCTTAAGACATAGGTCGCGAATGTGTTCAGCAAATATATCTTGTTTGTTATTGCGTACTAGTTGATTAAAGTACTTTTCTTTTTTCCCCATGCCATTAATGCCTAGGGTTGTTTTGACTTTATGTTTGTTAGCGTCTGATACTAGCTTATTTATCATTTCGGTGGTTAAACCTGCACCACTGTTACGCCTATAGGTTCAATTGCCTGT
>CAJXWI010000008.1 GCA_913062735.1 uncultured Arcobacter sp. | reverse complement strand
TTACAATTTACGAGAGCAAAGTAAAGAAGAAGTTCTTTATGCGCAAGAACTTGCTAAAAAGTATAATAAAAAATGTTTTGTAAAAAATGTTTTTTTAGATAATACTTCAAACTTTGAACAAGAAGCAAGAAATATAAGATACTCTTTTTTTGAAGAACTAATTAGCCAATATTCATATACGCGTTTATTTACTGCGCATCAGTTAGATGACAAACTGGAGTGGTTCTTAATGCAATTAAGTAAAGGTGCTGGTTTATTAGAAATCTTAGGTATAAATGAAAATGAAAAAAAAGAAAACTATTATTTAACACGTCCACTTTTAAATCTCTCTAAAAAATCCTTACTTGAATATCTGAATAAAAATTCTATTAAATACTTTATTGACCAAAGTAATCTAAGTTCTAAGTACAGAAGAAATCAAATGAGACATGAGTTTTCTACTTCATTTTTAAATAAATATGAAAAAGGCGTGAAACAAAGTTTTTCGTATTTACATAAAGATCTGTCCTCTTTAAAAATTAATAAACATGCTTTATTTAAAGAAAAAGACTTAGAAATATTTAAAAATCTAAACGATGATAATCTAAATATTCGAATAATTGATTCCAGTTTAAAAAAAAGAGGTTTGTTATTAAGTAAAAAACAAAGAGATGAGATATTAAAACAGAAAAACTTAGTTATTTCACATGTTTTTTCTATTTCAATTGAAGAAAACTATATTTTTATTGCAAAAGAAATAAAGCAAAGTATGCCAAAGGAATTTAAAGAAAAATGTAGGGTCTTAAAAATACCCTCAAATATTAGAGCTTATCTATACAAGGAAAATATTTCCTTAGAAAATATCATTAAGAGTTTAACATAAACTTTTTTAGTTTTTTATTTTCAATAAGTTCTAAACGTATTTGCTCTTTATAATCTTTTAGAAAATGTATATTTCTAAAAAAAAGTTCAGCTAATTGTTCAAAATCACCCAATTCCAAATCAAAATCTTTTATACTTTGATCTATTAGGTATTCTTCACACCACTTCTTTAAATGCGCAGCTTTTTCTTTTTCATCAAGATAATTTATATAGTTAAGTTCTTTTAAGGCTTTTAAAGACCTGTTTCGTCTTTCCATGCTTCTAATAATCCTTGAGTAACTTTCATAACTTGATTTACCGCATTTACATTATCGTCAACACCAGCTGAGAACAGAGTTTCAATTTGGTAAAGATATAAACCATCTAGATAATGTGCCACTTCACCACCATCAAAATCAAGAACTGATCTTAATTCATCAAAAATAGCAATTGATCGATTAATGTAATTAAATTTGTATTCAATATCACCACTTTCCATTGCAGTCTTTACAAAAGAGAGGTATTTCAGTAAACCTTCATATAATTTTAAAATTAATACATATGGATCATCACTAACCGCATTTTGTTGATTGTAGGCTTCAATACCCATTTCTATACTCTCCATCGTTAATATTTAAAAATTATTATATTACACATTAACTTAAAAATTCTTATTACTTTTACCCTGTAGAGACGGATTCTGCAATCATTTGCTTAAGACCAGAAAAAGAACCTTCAAACTTAGCAATAATTGAACCATATGCTGCAAATTCAAGTGCCATTTGTTTATACTTATTATCTAAAGACTCAACAGCTTTTGTTTTATCTTCTTCTAACGCAGCTTTTCTAACATCCAAATGACTGTCATAAGAGGGCATTATTCCACCCGTTGTAGAATTAATAGCAAAATCTATATGTTCTTTTAACTGTGTTCCTAAACCTCTTGCTTTTGTACCAGCTTCTCCTATAAACAAATCTTTTAATCCATCAAAATCATCACTTATTGCTTTATTTAGATCTTCTGAATTGACACTCAAACTTCCATCTTTCCCTAACTCAAACCCAAAATTAAAAATAGACTTATCAGAAATATATCCCCCTGAACCATCATCAGTAGAACCATAAGTACTAAATAAATGGCTTTTAATTCCAGTCATCATTGTTCTTAAAGAAGCTTTATCTTCAATATTTGTAGCAGCACTGTATAATTCAGCATCAACAGTAGCAACCAAGGTATTATATGCACTTGAAAAATTTGTAAGTGCTTCTTCGATTGAAGAATTATCTTGTGCAATAGAAATAGAAGAATTACTTCCAGCACTGTCTTCTTTTTGAGCTGTAATTTTGAGGCCATTTGACAAAGTCAAATCATTTGTGGACAAATCGTACTTAACTCCATTAATCGTTGCATCAAGATTTGTAGCTGTTTGTACATGGTTTTCTGGATTAAGTGCCTTATCTAAACCCAAATCTCCATCTGTTTGAGTAATTACAAGAGCATTGTCAACACCTAAATCTTTACTTTTTATAATAATTCTAAAATCACTTGTTCCTACTTGCTCAATGGCCGCTTCATATTTTTCATCCGCATTTATACTATCTGCTAATTCTTGGTAAGTTTTGCCACTGGTATCAAAATCATCCCCATTAATAGTAATTTTACTTCCACTTGCATTTGCTTCCGTAATTAGAGCATTTTTATCTGAAAACTTTACCGTTTGATAGACATCTTGTTTAGCTAAAACATCAACTGTAATGGTAGTAGTTCCAATTTTTAGGGCATTTATATCTTCAGCATCAAATAAAACAGAATCTCCTTGGCTATTAGCCGAGATTTTATTAAAAGCATTAGCGCCACCTGCTACAAATAAATCTAAGGGTTGAACGGTAGTCATAAAAGCATCAAGTGAGGCTTGTATCTTTTCCATTGCTTCTTTTTCTTTATCAATATTTTCTAAAGACGTTTCAATGGGTCCTACAGTAGCACTGCTTTCTGCAGTTTTAAGTTTTGCAATTAATTCACTGTTTAAACCACTAGCTCCTGCTCCAAGTCCTAATACTCCTTCAGCCATAACCTACTCCTTACCTTTTAATGCCAAGTAATACTTGAAGCATTTCATCCAATGCTGTAATTACTTTTGCGTTTGCAGCATAAGCTGCTTGAAATTTTATTAAATCCAACATTTCTTCATCTTTATCTACTTTTACAATTTGATTATAAGATTCTTCTAATGAAAAAATTACTGTTTTTTGTGTTTCTAATAAAAATGCGTTACTTTCTTTATCACTTGAAACATCTAAGGTTAGTTTTTGAAAAAATCCTGTAAATGATGTCGCTTTAGGATCTTCTAATGTTCCAGCTTGGGTTAATTTTCCTTGCGTGCCGTCTTTAAAAGAAATATCATCTTTCCACTGTAACTCTGATAAATAATCAAGTTTTTTTTGGTCCAAATAATCAACGACATCCTCATTAAAACGCATACCTCGTACATCAGAACCTGAGAATAAACCATCAGGTCTTGGATCATTTGAAGTAATATTACCTATATAAACTGCATCTTTTGTAACAAGTGAACCATCTTGATTTTCATGACCATCTACACTCATTTCACCATATAAATACGTACCATCATCATTTTCAATATATTGAGAACTCATATCACTAAGTGTTTTAGCAAATTGATCTAATTGATCTTTATATTCTTGAAATTTATTAGCACCCGATTCGGTTTGTAAGTTATCAACGTAGGCTTTAATAGAACCAGAAGTAATATTAATGCTTCTATCAAATAATTGCATATCTATAGTAATTGAGCCTACATCACTTTGGTATTCATCTTGATACACAGTATTCTTAGAAGCTAAATTAGTCACATCTAATGGTGTTCTATCATACTCCTCAATAACAATTCTACCATCAAATCTTCCTTCAGGTCCCGAAACATCAGCTTCAATTAATAAATAATTATCTTTAGAATCATTGGTTATTTTATTTCCATTTTCATCTACTTTATACGTTCCATTGTATGCTGTTATTGTATCTTTGAGTTCTGCTGTATTATTTATCTTATGTGTTAATAAACGAAGATAATTTGTATTATTTGCTGTTTCTCCATTGTCAACAATTCCATCATTATTCATATCAACATGTTCACCAAATTGAAGACTTACTTCTATATCATTATTAAATTTATATCGAATAATATCATTTTCATCAAAGGTGGAATTAGAAGAAGGTTCTGCAAATTCAATTGATGATGTTTGTCCATCGTCTTTTAAATAAACATCTTTTTGTGCTACATTTTCTTGTAAAACAGAAAAAGTTCTAGCATTATCTCCATATCGTAATGCTACAGAGCCTCCTATTTTTAACTCATATCCATAAGAACTTCTATCCACTTCAATATCAACATAAGTACCAAGCTCCATCTCTAAAAGGTCTCTTCTATCTAATAAAGCATTGCTTGCAATTTCTTGTTCTACAATTTGTTTATTGATTTTTCCCATTTCTTCTAAAAGCTCATTAACTCTAATAACATCACGTTCTAAAGAGTTTTCAGCTAAATTTTCTTGAGCTTCAACACCATCATAGAGTCTATTTAAAGTATCTACTATTATTGTACCTTGGTTTTTTAAATCGGTTTTATATATTTGAGAATCAGGATTTGATCGTAAGTTTTCAACTGCTTGAAAGTATCTGTTAAAATCGCTTGTAAATCCACTGTCATCCGTTTCTTTAAAAACAGCTTCAATATCAGCTAACATATTATCCATAGTAGAGTGATAACTTTTTTTAGCATTTTCTGCCATAATGTTATCATACATATATTGGCTAACAACACGGTTAATACCGCCAACATGAACACCTTGTCCTGCAATTATGGAGTCTAATGAGTTTATTTCATTAAGTTGAACATTACGCTTTTTATAGCCATCAGTATGTTCATTTGCGATATTATTCGAAATATTTTCTACAGAAATTCTTGCAGCATTTAATCCTGATAATGCCGTACCTAATGATGATAACATATTAACTCCTTTACAATATAATTAATCTAATTATTACATTACATTTCTTAAAATTAGATTAAAATGGCCAAATTATATTTAAAACCTTTGTACCCCATGGAACATGAACTGCATTCTTTTCATCACCCTCTTTTACATACAAAATTTTCAAATTAGCAATTTGAGAAGATGAAATTGAGTTATCAGTACTGATATCATAGGGCCTAATAATCCCAGAAATTTTAATTTCTTGTTTTTGACCATCAATTAACATCTCTTTGCTACCTTTTATATAATAATTACCATTCTGATAGGTTTCTTCAATAATTACAGATACGGTGGTATTAAAGCTTTCATCCAAAGAAGATTTTGCGCTACCTTTAAAAGCAGAACTGGATTCAGAAGTAATTCCAAATCCAAAATTTTTATTAAATTTATCTACTAAGCCTTGGCTTCTTCCGTTTAAGGTATTTCCAGTGGTAGGTGCTGCAACTCCACCACCTAAACTACTTGAATTAGTCTTTGCAAGATCTCGTGAATTATTGGTATCTCCACTTAACTTTTCAGCAATTACGACTTGGATAATATCCCCTATTTGTAAATCTTTTTTATCAGCAAATAAAGATGAACCTTCTCTTGAATATAATGAGCCTTTGTTATTAATGGGAGCTGGTACTTTTTTAGGTATTTGGATAATGGGTTTATCAAAATTTATTTTTTCAGGATTTGTGCATCCAAAAACAAATAAAAGTACAAAAAAAGAAAGAATACTATTTTTTATCATTTTTCATTTCACCGTTTTTTCTTACATGTAAATCATTTTTATATTTTGCGTCAATAATATCTTTAATATCAATGGCAACCTTCGTATCTTCTTTACTTTTTTTAACCAATGCAATACTTCCATACCTAACAGTAATCGCATCAATATTTGTATCTGCTTCAGTAATAATAATTATCTTATTTTTTACTACTTTAACTTGTTTGATATATTCTTGTCCAATTAAATCAACACTGGATTCAATTTCTTTGTAAATAATTTTTTCTAAGCTTTTGGCCAGTTTACTTTTTTGAAGTTTTAAAGAATCAATCTTTTTTTCTACAATCATATTTTTGGGATCTTGACCATACTCTTCACTCATGTAATTATAATAAGCAAAAAACATTATTGCTAAAGCAAGAAAAGACAATATTCTCATTTTTTTGTTTTTTGAACGTTTGACTGTAACTATCATTGTTTATCCTATTTAATTACAAAAGATGTAAAAAACAGTTTTTTAACACTGTTTCTTTTTATATCTGAATTATCAGAAGTTGCTTCATTAATTACAGAATTTATTTCTTCTAATAATTCTTCTTTTAATAAGGCTTTCCCTCCAACTGTCAATAGTTCTTCCGAAGAACGTGCAGAAATTTGAGCAATTACGACATCAACAATTTCAGCTTTATTTTCTTCAATAATTCCTTCAATTGTTTCTTCCGAACTTTTGAGAGTAAACGATAATTTCATTAACTTCTCTCTGCCTTTGGCATTCGTAATATTAAGAACTAAATCATTAATTGCAGCCTGAAAAGCAGCTTTTTCGCCACTTGCATCTGATTTCATAACAGTTTTTTCTTGCATTGCAGCATCAGGATTTGCAGCTTTATTCATTTCAGTATATAAAAAGTATCCGCCCCCTACTACAGCTAATAATAAAATAATAATCAATACGATTAATACTACTAAAATTCCTTTTCCACCGCTTTTTGCTTCTTTTGCTTCTTCTTCAGCCATTATTTGCCTTTAGTTATATTATAGTTTTGTAACATTTTGGTTATATTTGCAGAATATTCTGTGCTTAAAAAGCGCAAAATTAATGTTGTCTTTTTTTCTTTTAATTTTAAGAGTATATCAAAAACATCATCAATTTCTCCATCTTCAATCAATTTATTAAAAATTTTTGCTGCATCTTTTGGTTTCATTCCATTATAAATTTTAGTAGTTTTTCCTACAACAACACCTTTAATATCTTTTAATGTAACAATATTTTTATCGTATATGCTTTGAATGGCTTTTTTTTCTTTTTTTATTTTCGATAAAATAACTTCTAACTCTTTTTTTCGATCTTGATATTCATTCTCTTTTTTTGTATAAAATTGATTCAAGTCTTTTTTTAATTGAATCACTTCTTTTTTTTCTTTTTCCAAACTGGCACTTTTTGATGCTGAAAAAAGAAAAGTAATACTAATAATTAATAATATAATAAATTTCAATGTTTGCCTTTAATATTTGCTTTGCATGTATTCTAAAGCAGCTTCTTCATCTGCAAGCAATAGTTTTTTTACTAACTCTTTTCTCTCTTCTTCTAAAATATACGCAAACTGTTCACTCTCTTTTTGTAAAACAATAATTTCTTTAATAAAGCCATCTTCTCTAATCACCAAAGAATTTTTTTTAATAGCTAATTTTGTTAGATGCAATTTCATCGAGTTTTTATGCATTGCAAGAACTGCGAAATCAGAAATAGCTCCATATTTTGTTACAGATGCTTGATTGATTTTATTTTGAGTTAACATTATTTGATTATCTATGTTCTCAATTGCGTTTGTTATTTGATTTTTTTCGATTATTTTTTGATCAGTTTGCATTTTTTTGAGTTTATGCAATTTTTTGATCATGAATTATCTCCAAAAATAAGTATTTGTCCCCACAAATTTTCTGTATATTCAAATAGGTGATCCCCTACCCAAGGTAAAGTAATTAAAATAAAAATTGAAACAACAACCATTTTAGGAACAAAAGATAAAGAAGCATCACTTACTTGAGTTACTGCTTGAAAAATTGAAATAGTTAAACCAATAATCATACTAACTAATAAAGAAGGCAAACCTAAAATAAGAATAATTTTTACCGTACCTTCTGCAATATTAATCAGATCAAAATTCATTAATCTTTCACTTTAATCGTTATCTCTAGTGTTTTATTACTTAATAATTTACCCAATAAGGAAGTAATATCACTTACGTTATCAAGATTTACTTTTATACTTTCATTTTCACTAATTGTAGTATTTACACTTATATCTTTAGATGCACTACCATTTAAAGCATTCAGAATATCACTTTCTTGAAGCTCATCTAATGAAGAAAAATCATTTGCCATTGCTGCTCCTTCTTTTAAAATTTCATTAGTATTGTCAATTCCATTAAAGGAATTAAACATATCCTCTTTATCTATTGTATCTAATATGTCCTTATCCGCAGTCACATCATCGTTGTTTACACTTTGAGTATTCGTTTCAAACATAGTTTCATATTCATCACCATCAATACTTTCATCTAAATCCAAAAGCAAATCTTTCATATCAGCATCAGACATAACATCATCCTGCGTATCAAAAGTATTCATCAGCGATGAAATATCTTCTTCCTCATTATATGCTTCCTCATCTAAGGCATTATCTAAAGAGCTAAGCACATCATTCTCATCAAATTCATCTTCATTTAAAGAAACTTTGTCTTCTTTTTCATCGATTTCTTTTATAACGTTTTCTATTTCTATAATGTTTTCAGATTTTTTTTCACTAAGATCAGGCGTACTTCGTAACAAAGATGTTAACTCATCATCCAACTCCAAGTGAGGATCTTCTTCATCTTCCAAGAAATAAGTGCTCTGATTTAATTCTTTTATTGCATCTACGGAATCATTTCCATAAGCATCTTCAACAATTTCAATAATAGAATCTTGAATATTATCATTTTCATTTCCAATATTTTTTGTTGATTCTAAAATTTCTATTCGCTGAATGATGTGTTTTGGAATATCTTCTATTGAATCAATTTGTATATCTTCAATACCATGTTCAATTAAAAAGTTGTGTTCTATAGCATCTTTTGATTGCAGGAATTTGAGTTTTGATAAAAGGGAGTTTTCAGAAATGATTTTTGATTCATCAATTAAGTATATATAATCAGGAAAATCTTCAATGGTTTTTTTAAGCTCATCAAGACTATTAATATCAATGACTACACCATACTCATCAAGTCTGGTTCTAATATTGCCATAATCTAAGATATCATGCATATCTTTTGTAAAGTCATTATTTCCATAAATATATATATTCAAAGATTAACCTAAATTATTTTATTTATGATTATAACTGAATTTTATAAAATTTTAGATAAAATATATCAATTTAGATTAAAGGCCTTCATTGAAATATATTTTAGTAATTTTTTTACTTTTTACACACATCTATGCACAAACAATAAAAGATATTACTAATGTGGTAGGAATAAGAAACAATCAACTTCTTGGATATGGACTAGTAGTTGGTCTTGCAGGAACAGGGGATAAATCTAAGTTTACTATGCAATCTTTACAAAATCTTTTAAGAAATTCTTATATTAAAATTCCATCTTCTTCTATTTCATCAAAAAATATTGCAGCAGTTATGGTGACCAGTGAGTTACCTGCTTTTTCTAGGCAAGGAGATAAGATTAAAGTTAAAATTTCTGCTATTGGAGATGCTAAGTCTATTAATCATGGAGAACTCTTACTCACACAATTAAAAGCCGTAAATGGAAAAGTGTACGCAATTGCGCAAGGAACCATTGTAGCAGGTGAGCTTAATACGACTACTGGGTATATTTACGATGGTGCTACTATTGAGAATGAAATTCCTTATAAACTAAGAGATCAAAAAGAAATTCGATTAAGTTTAATTAGAAATTCTGCTAAATATGCAGATTTAATAGAAACAAAAATCAATGAACGTTTTGGAACCACCCTTGCTCTTGCTTTAGATACAAGAACGATAGAAGTAAAAAAACCAAACGATATCTCTATTGTTAGATTTTTAGCTATAGTTCAAAACATTGAAATAGACACTACAATGAAAAAACGTCTTATTATTGACATGAATACAGAAACCATTATTGCAGGCGAAAATATTTTCATTCAACCAGTAACCATTGCAAGAGATAACTTTACTATTCGTATTCGTAAAACAAAATTAAATGATTTAGAATGGGAAAATAAAGAAGCAAACTTAGGTGTTGATATTGGTGATGATGTTACAATAGGAAATAAGCCTGTACAAGTTGATCTTGACAATGCATTAATAAACACCAAAGCCTTGCCTACAGTTTCTGATTTAGTAAGAGCAATGAAAGTTATGAAACTGCCTATTGGAGATATTATAAATACTATAAAAATGATAAAAGACCTAGGCGCGTTAGATATAGAATTAGAGATAAGAGGATAGAATGGCAGAATTTTTAAGTCAAGACGAAATTGATGCACTCTTAGATATTGCTGAACAAGGTGACGATATTGAGGTTACCAATGACGAACCCGTAGTTTCAAAAGAAAAGAACTACTCTATTTACGATTTTAAAAAACCCAATAGAATTTCAAATGAGCAGTTTAAAGCCTTTTCTTCCTTACATGATAAAATGCTGAGAGATTTAATTACCGACCTTTCTGCAATGCTTAGAAAGATTGTAGACATAAAACTTTATTCAATTGAGCAAATGACCTATGGAGAATTTATTTTATCTATTCCTCAATTAACTTCTTTGAATACTCTTTCAATAAAACCCCTAGAAGGTCGTATAGTAATTGAGTGCAACCCAGGAATTTCACATAAAATTATTGCAGAACTTCTGGGTTCAGGAGCAGTTGCCTCAAGTGATAACTTAGATCGAGAATTAACAGAAATTGAAGTAGAAATTTTTGATCATTTTTATCAAATGTTTGTCAAACATATGGAAAAAGCGTGGAAAGAAATATCAACAATTAATTTTAATATAGAATCACGGGATACCAATGCAAATGCTATTCAAATTATTTCAGATCACGAAATTGTATTATTAGTTGTTCTTGAAATTACGATTGATGAAGAATCTGGTTTCTTATCTGTTTGTTACCCTATTTCTTATATTGAAAATCTTTTAAACAAGATTGTAGAAAAAATGTTCTCAGAAGCTGTAAATAAAAAAGCAAGTAGACGTCAAGATATTACGACTTTATTAGCAGGTGCAAAAATGAAAATGGAAGCAATGTTAGCAGAAACAGAGCTTAGCGTCTCTGATTTACTTGATTTACAAGTTGATGATATTATTTTGTTTTCAAAGAATGCCAGTTCTTCCTCTGCCAAAATTTATATAAATAATAAAGAAAAGTTCTTGGCAAGTTCGGGAATATCTAATAATAGAAAAGCCATACAAATAATGTCAAATCTTGACCATGAAAAACAAGAAACATTAGATGCATTAAGAGAAATTAGAAAAGACAGAGATGTCAAATCAAAAGCAGCCTCTGAAAATATTCAACGCTTACTAAAAGAAAAAGAAGCAGCTAAATACGGATAAGTATCTAACTGCTTCAACTTAGCAAAACGTCTTTATTTTAAACTCCAAGGAATGGTTTCGTTTGCAAACATAGGTACAACTGTTTGATTAAAACCATCATAAGAAGAAGGAACGTTAAAGTCCTTTTTTATTAAGGTAATTGTTTTTTCAATTGGTGTGAATTTATAGATTTCTCTAGCATTTAAAGAAATAAATTTATCCAAATTATCTAAAGCATCATTGTCTTCAAAAATTTGTGCTAAGACTTGTAATGCAATAGGTGCTGTAAAAACACCTGCTGCGCAGCCACAGGACTCTTTTTTGTGTTTTGGGTGAGGCGCTGAATCGGAACCAAACATTACTTTAGGATGTCCTGAAATGGCAAGATGCAATAAAGCATCTCTATCTTCTGGACGTTTTGCTATAGGCTTACAGAATAAATGAGGCATTAACATTCCACCCGCTACATCATCAAGTGTAATAATTAAATGTTGCAAGGTAATAGTTGCATAAAGATTAGGATACTTATCTAATAAATCAGCCGCTGCTTTAGTTGTAATATGTTCCATAATAATAGTCAAATCAGGGAAAGAAGATGCAATAGATTCATAAATTGGCATAAATTCTTTTTCTCTATCCATCACAAAACCATTGGTTTCACCATGAACACATAAAGGAATTCCTAGTTTACTCATGGACTCTAAGGTTGGTCTTAATACATTAATATCCATAGATGAAACACCAGTTTCACTGTTAGTAGTAACACCTGCTGGATACAGTTTTATTCCAATTATTGAGTCTTTTATGTCTTTTAAAAATTCATAAGAATAATCAGCTTGAAAAAATAATGTTACAAATGCTTCAAAATCCTTTTCTTCTTTTGTGGCTTCTTTTATTCTTTTACTATAAGAAAGAAGTGCCTCTTTTGTTGTAATAGGAGGTACTAAATTTGGCATTATTAAAGCGCCTGAAAATGTTTTGGCAGTCAAAGGGGCAACAAGCTTTAGCATTTCTTCATCACGAAAATGAATATGCATATCCAAAGGAGAAGATAAACGTAATGTCATTAAATAGCTTCCTCATCTTCTTCACCTGTTCTGATTCTAACAATTCTTTCAATATTAGAAACAAATATTTTTCCATCTCCAATTTTACCTGTTTTAGCAGCAGAAATTATAATATCAATTGTTGAATCAACATCATCATTTGTAACAATTAGCTCAAGTTTAATTTTAGGTAAAAAATCCACAACATATTCTGCACCTCTATATAATTCAGAGTGACCTTGTTGTCTCCCATATCCTTTAACATCAGATACAGTCATACCCGTGATTCCAGCTTCACTTAAAGCATCTTTTACATCTTCAAGTTTAAACGGTTTAATAATTGCCTCAATTTTTTTCAATTTATATCCTTTTATTAAGTTAATTTTATCGTAATTCTTCCTATATATCTATAAATTATTTTAGGATGTAATATTTTTAGCAGTTCAAAGCGAAAATAAAAATGAAGTAAGAGCATACATTAGTATGTGGAGTATTCATTTTTATTTATCAACGCAGAAGTTGCATAAACAGTGTGTCTTAAAATGCACGCTTAAATTCAGGGTAAGCTTCTAATCCACATTCGTTTACATCTAAACCTTCTAGTTCATCTTCGTCACTGGCTCGTAATGGCATTATTTTATTTATAATGAAGAGAAGTATAAAAGAAGAAATAAATGCAAAACTACCTATTAGTAGAATTCCTTTTATTTGTCCCCAAAAACTTACCGTATCACTTGAAGCAAAAATAGCAACCGCTAATGTTCCCCAAATTCCATTTAATAAATGCACAGATAATGCTCCAACAGGATCATCAATTCTTAATTTATCAAATAATGATACACCAAGAACCACTATACATCCACCTATTGCACCAATTAAAATAGGTGTATAAATATCGTATAAATCAGGCCCTGCTGTAATTGCCACTAAGCCACCTAAAGCACCATTTAAAATCATTGTAATATCTAGTTTTTTGTATTTTATATACATAATAATTGAAACCATTAAAGCTCCTGCTAATCCAGCTGTATTAGTATTCATAATCGTTAAAGCAACAGCATCCGCACTTTCTTTTGAAGAGATAGAACCAACAGAACCTCCATTAAACCCAAACCAACCAATCCATAAAAGAAAGGCACCTAAGGTTACTAAAGGAATATTAGAAGCAGGAATAACTCGAATAGCCCCATTTTTAAGATATCTTCCTCGTCTGCTACCAATTATTAGAATAGCTGCTAATAATGCCCATCCACCCGTACTATGAATTACAGTAGAACCAGCCAGATCATACATAGAAAGCTCTAAAAAAGTATCTGCTAGAAAATTACTCCCCCAGCTAATATTTACAATTAAAGGATAAACAATAGAAGCCATAATTACAGTAAAAATAGCTAAAGGAACAATTCTTGCTCTCTCACTAACCCCTCCACTCATAATATTAACAACTTTTCCAACAAAAGCCATTTGAAACATAAAAGCAGCCCATTTACTCATTGAGGTACTGCCAAATTCTCCAAAAGCTATTTCATAACCAATTAGTAAAAAAGATAGCGAGGCTAAAGCGTAAATAAGGGTATTAATAGTTAATACAGCAGCAACATTTTTTGTCCGTACAATTCCAGCTTCAAGCATTGCAAAGCCAGGTACCATAAATATTATTAAGGTCATTGCAAAAATTGCAAAAAAGGTGTCAAGTATATATGGAATAGAATCTAAATTCATGTTTTTCCTTCATGTATTTTTATTCTAAGAGTATAGTTAATTTATGGATTTTATCATCAAGAGTTTTGTATAAATATTATACAAAATAACAGAAAAGGTTTTCTGCTATTTATATTTGTTTAAACGGCTTCACTACCTCGTTCACCTGTTCTAATTCTAATAACCTCATCAACAGTGGAAACAAATATCTTTCCATCACCGATTTTTCCTGTTTTAGCTGCTGCTGTAATTACATCAACAATTTTTTCAACTTCATCGTCATTAACAATAAGTTCAATTTTATTTTTTGCTAAAAAATCAACAATATATTCAGCACCTCTATATAATTCAGTATGCCCTTGTTGTCTTCCGTATCCTTTTACATCAGAGACAGTCATTCCAACAACGCCAACTTCAATAAGAGCTTCTTTTACATCTTCTAATTTAAAAGGTTTAACAATAGCTTCAATCTTTTTCATTTTTTTCCTTTTTAGGAAACTCAATATTGAGTTTCAATTAAATCTAAGCATATAAATTCTTTACAAGCTTGAAATACTCTCAAATATCCAAAATTAGTAGTGATAAAATTACCACTACTTAAATACTATGATCTTTTAAATTCTGGATAAGCCTCTAAACCTGTTTCATGAATATCTAAACCTTCAATTTCTACTTCTTCACTCACTCTAATACCAATAAGTAAATCTAAAAGTTTCCATACAATGAAAGATGAAATAAATACAAATGCACCAATAACAACAATACCAGTAAGTTGTGCAACAATTGAAACCTCAGGATTAAAAATACCTACAGCTAATGTTCCCCAAATACCTGCTACTAAGTGAACACTTAAGGCTCCAACTGGATCATCAATTTTAACTTTATCCCATAAAGGAACAACTAGAACAACAATAATTCCACCAACAGCACCTACTATTAAAGAAATAACAATTCCTAAATCAGGACCAGCTGTTACTGAAACTAACCCAGCAAGTGCACCATTTAATACAAAGGTTAAATCCACTTTTTTATAAATAAACTGTGTTAATAATGCAGCGGCTAAAGCACCTGCACAAGCAGCCATATTAGTATCAGCAATTACCATAGCAATTCCATTAATATCTGCTTTAGAACCCATTGCTAATTGAGACCCACCATTAAATCCGAACCAACCCATCCATAAAATAAATGTTCCAAGAGTCGCTAAACTTAAGTTAGATCCAGGAATAGGACGTACACTTCCATTCTTACCATATTTACCAATTCTAGGACCTAATACAATAACACCAGCTAATGCAGCCCATCCACCAACACTATGTACAATAGTAGAACCAGCAAAATCAGAGAAACCACTTAATAATCCACCTAATTCGCTTCCACCCCATGTCCAATGTCCTTGAATAGGATAAATAACTGCAGATAAAACAGTAACAAAAATTAAGAATGGCCATAATTTCATTCTCTCAGCAATCGTTCCAGAAATAACAGATGCTGCTGTTGCTACAAATACCATTTGAAAAAAGAAATCTGCCATTACAGGATAACCCATAGCTTCATCTGTTTTTCCACTTAACATAGAACCAGAACCTATAAATGCATTTCCATCTCCATACATGAAGTTATATCCAACAAAATAAAACATAATACAAGAAATTGCAAATAAAGCAATATTTTTTGTGAGAACCGTCGCATTATTTTTACTTCTTGTAAGTCCTGCTTCTAACATAGCAAAACCTGCTGCCATCCACATTACTAATATTCCAGCAAATAGGAATAAAAAACCATCTAATATATATTTCACGTCCGCAAAATTTTCCATTTCCGCCCTTTAATTTTTTTTCTTAGAAAAGTATAATATATTTTATATAATATTTTACAAGATTATTGTATATATTTTATACATTATATTATATATTTATTAAACAGAATAGATATAATTTCACTAATCAAGGAGTTATAATGGAAGAACTAATCACTTTATACGAAAGAAATAAAACAAAAATAGAGGGTTTTATAGAAGAAAACATCTCAAATAACCCAATAGAAAAATTTATTAATAAAAACAATTATAAAAAGTTATTTTCAACTTTTTCATCCCTAGAACTTGTTTATATGGTTGATAAAAATTCTAAAATGCAGACATCTCCCAATATATTTAGAAACAAGACAATAA